>JAPPOI010000189.1 GCA_028818055.1 Boseongicola sp. | reverse complement strand
GGCATCTACGGCGCTTGTTTGCGCGGTAAGCCAGGCTGGGGTGATAACGCTGCCGTCATCACACCGCTCGCCAACTCGTTCGGTGCTCGTTGGTGCGACGAAGAAATGACGCCTGATCTTGCCTCGGTAGCGTGGAACGCTGCGATCAACTTCTACGTTGATCTGCTTGGCAACTACGGCCCTCCAGGCTCTGAAGGTAACTCGTTCAACGAGATCCTCGCGCTTTATAACGAAGACAAGTGTGGTCTCTGGATCGACGCAACAATCGCTGCATCTTTCCTTGAAAACGAGAACGTTCGCTACGCTCAGTCGCCGAACGCAGGCAACCCAGTTGGTGCAAACTGGCTGTGGGCATGGGCATTCGCAATTCCAGCAGGATCGCCGAATGCTGAAGAAGCTCAGAAGTTCATCGAATGGGCAACTTCGAAAGAATACGTCCAGGCCGTGGGTAACCACCCTGAGTTCGGCTGGGGCTCTGTTCCAACCGGTCAACGTGCTTCGACATACGACATTCCTGAATTCAAAGCTGCGGCTGGATTTGCGGAAGCTGAAATGATGGCAATCGACTCGGCAGCTCCAGGCGCAACAGACCTGAAGCCTTATGTTGGCGTTCAGTTTGTCGCTATCCCTGAATTCCCACAGATCGGTGTGATCATGGGTCAGGAAATGGCAGCAGCTCTGACTGGCGCGAAGTCGGTCGAAGAAGCTCTGGCTGCAAGCCAAGAAGCTGCAGACGCGATCATGCGTGAAGCGGGTTACTACGAGTAATCCACCAAAAGTAGGGTCCGGCGAAAGTCGGGCCCTCCCACCATCGACCGCACGATCGACTTTTCGATTACGCGTCGATTGACGAACAACCAAACGCGACCGAAGCTTGGCAGGCCTAACGAACACTCGTTTTGCTGGAGGATGACTTTATGTCTAACAGAACGCTCCCACGACTACTACAGAGCCCAGCCGTAATCCTGCTGCTCATCTGGATGATTGTTCCACTCTCGATGACGCTCTACTTCTCGTTCATCCGGTACGTGCTGAACAACTTACGCCGGCCCGAATGGACAACCCCAAGCTTCAGTAACTGGCGCGGTTTCGGTAACTACGAATTTGTTCTGAACAACAAAGACTTTATCTTCGCCATTCAGAACAGTCTTTTGATCGTCGGCTCGATCCTGTTTTTTACAGTTATCTTCGGGGTTTTGATCGCCGTCTTGATCAACCAGTCATTTCCGGGACGCGGCATCGTCCGAGTTCTGCTCATCTCACCATTCTTCGTGATGCCCGCCGTGAACGCGGTTTTATGGATCAACATGATCCTTGATCCGGTGCTTGGCCTGCAGGGGATCGCGGTTAATGGATTGAACGACATTATCGTCGGACTGAAGGATGCACCGCTGGTCGGTTGGTTCTTCTCTCTTTGGCCCACGCTTGAGCCAATATCGTTCCGTGCGACACAAACATCCGCATATGCCGTCATCATCATGGTGACGTGGCAGTGGACACCGTTTGCAGTCCTGATTTTCATGACTTCGCTGCAGTCAGAAGACCAACAACAGAAAGAGGCGGCCGTTCTGGATGGCGCCGGGCCCTGGTCGCAGTTCCGCTTCCTGACCTTGCCTCACCTGGGTCGACCGATAGCCATTGTTGTCATGATCCAGGCGATCTTCCACCTTTCGCTTTATGCTGAAATCGAGATCGTAAGCCGCGGAAACGGCAACAAGAACCTGCCGTATCTCATTGGCGAATTCGCCAACAACAACATTGGTGCGGCCAGCGCCACCGGCATCTTCGCAGTCATTCTCGCCAACATCGTAGCCATCTTCCTGCTGCGCATGATTGGCAAGACGCTGATGGAATAGGGGAGAGTAGTTATGGCTATTGTCGCTCAATCAACTCGTTACGGAAAAGTTACCCGCACTATCTTGGCTTGGGCCGTTGGGTTGCTGTTCTTCTTCCCAATCTTTTGGCTGGTTCTCACCAGCTTCAAGACTGACGCCGATGCAGTAAAGCCGGAATTCTTGTTCTTCTTTACGCCGACGCTCGAGAACTACCTCAATATGACCGAGAACTATGACTATTGGCGGTTCGCCACCAATTCGATCATCACCTCGATCTTCGCAACAGTGTTCACACTCGCCGTTGGGATCCCGTGTGCATACGCCATGGCGTTCAATCCAAGCCGCGCGACAAAGGACGTTTTGATGTGGATGCTATCCACCAAAATGTTGCCTGCTGCTGCCGTGCTTTATCCAATGACGTTCCTGACCAAGAACTTCCTTGGCATCTACGACACGCACTTCTTGGTCATCATTGTGCTGAGCCTCATCAACTTGCCGATCGTCGTCTGGATGCTCTTCACGTATTTCAAAGAAATTCCAAAAGACATCATCGAAGCCGGCAAAATGGACGGCGTGAATACCTGGGGCGAGATCCGGGAGATCCTAATACCACTTGCGTGGGGCGGGATCGCGTCAACTGCGCTGCTATGCTTCATCTTCTGCTGGAACGAGGCCTACTGGACGGTGCGTCTGACCACCACCGAGGCCGCGACACTATCGAAATTGATTGAAGGTAACCGTGCACCTGAAGGTTTGTTCTTTGGGCGACTGTCTGCTGTGTCTGCCGCGGCAGTTGGGCCCATCGTTGTGCTCGGCTGGTTTTGTCAAAAGCAATTGGTCCAAGGCTTGACCTTCGGCGCCGTGAAATAGGAAAGACCCATGGGACGCATCGTACTTGAAAATGTAACCAAGAGTTTCGGCGACGTCGAAGTTATCCCGCCTTTGGACTTGACGATTGAAGACGGTGAATTTGCCGTGTTCGTAGGTCCATCCGGTTGCGGTAAATCAACGTTGCTGCGGTTGATCGCGGGGCTCGAAGAGCTGACCTCGGGAAGCGTGTCCATCGACGAAGAAGACGTGACCCTGGTGCCGCCATCCAAGCGTGGCCTGGCAATGGTGTTTCAGTCATACGCTCTTTATCCGCACATGAGCGTACGCAAGAACATCGCGTTTCCTCTGCGTATGTCGAAGATGGAGCAATCCGAGATCGACCAAAGGGTCGAGGCGGCCGCGCAATCGTTGAACTTGATCGACTATCTCGACCACAAGCCCGGACAGCTTTCAGGTGGTCAACGCCAAAGGGTTGCCATCGGACGCGCAATTGTTCGCGAGCCCGCCGCGTTCCTGTTCGACGAACCCTTGTCGAACCTGGATGCCGCATTGCGCGTTGGTATGCGCCTGGAAATTGGCGAGCTTCACAATCGTCTCAAGACAACAATGGTTTATGTGACCCACGATCAGGTTGAAGCCATGACAATGGCCGACAAGATCGTCGTACTGCAGGCAGGCGTTATCGAGCAGGTTGGCAGTCCGCTGGAACTGTATCGAACACCCCGTAACATCTTCGTCGCCGGTTTTATCGGTTCTCCCAAAATGAACTTCATAGAAGGTGACGAAGCTGCGAAACACGGGGCAAAGACCATTGGGGTTCGGCCCGAACACATCTCGGTGTCCGACTCTCAGGGGGAATGGTCTGGTGTGGTTGGCGTGTCAGAGCATTTGGGCTCTGACACGTTCTTCCATATTCACGAAACAGGACTTGCAGAAACAATGACTGTTCGCGCTGACGGCGAGGTCGGGTTCAAGCACGGCGATCGGGTGTTTTTGACGCCACGCGCCGATGCCATCCACAAGTTCGATGATAAGGGGCTGCGTATTTGACACGTCTGGCTGGCAAGTCCGCGCTAATAACCGGTGCCGCGCGCGGCATCGGTTTGGCCTTTGCACAAGCATATGTCGCCGAAGGCGCACGGGTTGCGATTGCGGATATCGATATCGCACGGGCCAAGGATGCCGCCGCCGACATTGGCGAGGCCGCGATTGCCGTTGAAATGGACGTGACCGACCAGAACAGCATCGAGAATGCAGTTGCCGAGACGGCGCAAGCCTTTGGCCAGATTGATATTCTGATCAACAATGCCGCGATTTTTTCGGCCGCACCCATCGTCGAAATCGATCGGGCCGACTATCAACGCGTCTTTGATATCAATGTCGCGGGAACGCTGTTCACAATGCAGGCCGTGGCACGGCACATGATCGATCAAGGTATCAAGGGCCGCATTATCAACATGGCCAGCCAGGCAGGACGTCGCGGCGAACCTTTGGTTGCCGTTTATTGTGCGACCAAGGCCGCCGTTATTAGCCTGACGCAATCAGCAGGTCTTAATCTGATTTCCCACGGCATAAATGTGAACGCAATCGCGCCTGGTGTTGTCGATGGCGAACACTGGGATGGTGTTGACGCGTTCTTCGCAAAGTACGAAGGGAAGGCGCCCGGGCAAAAGAAGAAAGAAGTCGGCGACTCCGTTCCCTACGGGCGAATGGGGACAGCCGAAGACCTGACCGGAATGGCCGTGTTTCTGGCAAGCGATGACGCAGAATACATCGTGGCCCAGTGTTACAACGTGGACGGTGGTCAATGGATGAGTTGATGAAAGACCAAATTAGCGAGTCCCCGTTGACCAAGCTCAGCAATGCCACATTGGCTGAGCTTCCGTCGCATGTAAGCCGTCC
This sequence comes from Boseongicola sp., assembly GCA_028818055.1. Lineage (GTDB taxonomy): Bacteria > Pseudomonadota > Alphaproteobacteria > Rhodobacterales > Rhodobacteraceae > JAPPOI01. The sequence goes on along the minus strand of JAPPOI010000189.1, from coordinate 2,118 downwards.
GTCATATGACCGGTCCAAGCTGCGCCCTGGTATTGTTCATATCGGTCTTGGCAACTTTCACCGGGCCCACCAAGCCTGGTATCTGCATCGCCTGATGGAGCAGGGACTAGCCCACGATTGGGCGATCATCGGAGCAGGCGTGCGTCCAGGCGATGCCGCGATGCGAGAAAAGTTGCTGGCTCAGGATTGCCTGACCACTTTGATCGAGTTGGACCCATCCGGAACATCGGTAGAGATTATTGGATCGATGATCGATTTCCTGCCGGTCGAGGAAACAAATGCGGCGCTGATCGATGCAATGGCCGATCCAGCGATCCGGATTGTATCTTTGACCATCACCGAAGGTGGATACTACTTGGACGGGCAGGGCGGTTTCGATGCCGACCACCCAGACATCCAGCATGACGCCGCGCATCCTGATGCACCTAAAACTGCGTTTGGCGCGATGGTGGCGGCACTTGGTAGAAGACGCTTGGCGGGTGAATTGCCGTTTACCGGCCAATGCTGCGACAACCTGCAAGGTAATGGCGCCGTCCTGAGGCAAACGATCTTGGGTCTTGCGCAGTTGATTGATGCAGAGCTCGCTGATTGGATCGCTGATCAGATGACGTTTCCTGATGCGATGGTCGATTGCATCGTGCCAGCCACCGGCGCGGCTGAACGAGAAAAATCTCGACAGCTCGGCATTGATGATGCTGCTCCTGTAACCCATGAAAACTTTCGGCAGTGGGTGATCGAGGACAAGTTTTGCGCGGGTCGACCTCCTTGGGAGAAGGCCGGTGTTACAATCACGGATACAGTGCACAACTATGAAGCCATGAAGATCCGCATCTTAAACGGCGGGCACCAAATCTTGGCTAACATCGGCGAGCTGCTTGGCGCCCCTACAATCGCAGCCTGCATGCAAGATTCTGATATTAAATCGTTTTTTGACAGTGTGCAGAGACAGGAAATCGCGCCTCATGTACTGGCGGTCCCCGGAATGACACCGGATGCTTATCTTGAGCTGATTACAGACCGCTTCGCCAACCCGCTGATTCACGACACAACGCGCCGGGTTGCGTTTGACGGATCATCTCGACACCCCGGTTTTGTCTTACCGGTGGTTCGCGACGCTCTGGCCGCGAACGGACCAATTGACGGGCTCGCTCTGGCGGAAGCGCTCTGGGCGCGAATGTGCCACGGCACCAGGGAAGACGGCAGCCTGATCGAACCAAATGATCCCCACTGGGAGCAGCTCAACCTGGCAGCCCGGAAGGCAAAGGACGAGCCGTTGGCGTGGCTTCAGCAGACACAATTCTATGGTGATCTTGCCGATGACGACCGCTTTGCCGGGGCGTTTGCGGATTGGTTAACGCTGCTCTGGAGTAAGGGCGCGCGCGCGGCTGTTCACGTCTATTTGGACGGATAAACTGTTTAGTCGCGTGCCAGTTCCGGATGCGCATATGCATCCGGATAAGGCATAGGATGAAACGGGCCCAACGGCACGACACCATTCCACGACCGGCCAAAGTAGCCTTGCCTGCAGTGTGTGAGCGAATTGCTTTCCGCCACGCCTGGCAACGCGTAGACCCGACAAAGCCAGCGCCAAAGATTTGGAAAATCCAGAATACGGGCGCCATTTAGCTTCATACGCACGTAATAGACCGGATCGTGGCGGTAAAGCGTTGGAAACAAACGCAAGTCTGCCTCCGAAAAATTTGCTCCCGTCAAGAATGGACGACCATCAGACAGTCGAGATTCCAGTTTGTCGAGCATCTCGAAATAGGCTGCATAGGCCGCCTCGTAGACGGCTTGGTCAGATGAGAAGCCGGCTTTATATGCGCCATTGTTGATAGCGATATAAATGTCTTCGTTCAGACCTTCGATGTCTTTTTGGATGCCGGGGTCATCGGGGAAAAGCGGCACGCGATCATCACCAAGTTTGCTGCCAAGCGCAGCCGCGTGATGATCGAGCATTCGGATGATTTCCGCGCTCTCGTTGGTGACAATCCGTTTTGAGAGCTTGTCATACAGGATTGGAACAGATTTCTCGTCGGACCCTTCTGCCGCATAGATGTCGCTGACGAGTCGATAATTGGCTCCCGTCGCAGTTTCAGATGTGCACTCGGGAAACGT
>JAPPOI010000291.1 GCA_028818055.1 Boseongicola sp. | reverse complement strand
GGATTGACGTGAGGCCCCCGCAATTTGGATGCCTGCGACCCGGACTAATCCCGAATTGACTTTAGTGCTACGTCTCGGCTTTTTTTGCGAGACACTTGGCGAGCTCTGCAGAAAAAACCTTTAGTTTCTGATCGTTGACGCCCTCTCTTTCAGCCGCAACGCTTGGTAGTTGAAAGCCCGGCGGGATGATATCCGTAACGAGTTTGTCGTAGTCAGCTATCTCCCGAACAAGGCTTTCGCGGGTTGTGATCTTCACTTCCTCAATGGCTCCAAAAGCCAGCGCTCTCGCCGCAATGTCGGTGGGCCCGGAGAAGGAAAGCGAACCGACGGATGTCACTGTTGCAATACAGTTTAACCGTTTAGCGCCGACATACATCCCAACGATTGCAGATTTCGGTGCGATGCGTAGGCCAATCTGCTGAGAGGCAGCACCTGCGATGGCACTGTCTGCCAATTTGGCATTCGAGTCCCCGTCCACCAGCCCTCTTACGAATACACCAGCTGACAGGAACACCAAGAACGACTGCACGTCCTGTGTCGTAGTCGACTTTCTGGCTGCCCCGACATAAGCGCGAGAGAGGCCGCGGGCGTAGAATTCAATCTGGGACCAGTTGGCGCTCGGCTCTGCAGGTGTCACCTCAAGCTCTGCGTCGTCAAGGTAACCATCCGCGCATGCGGCTAGCGCGATTATTGATAGTGCTGAAAGAAATTTTAACATTCGATAATCCCCCTAAATAGTGAGCTGCAAATCCTTTACTACCTCCTCAAGCTAATAGGCAGAAGTTCTTCACCAGTCCAATCTGAAATCTCTAACCAATTTTGATTACTGTTGCCGCCTTTCACCATGAGCCATGTGCCAACCGGTAACTGTCTCTCGAAATGCTTGTATATCCGTCTCACATTCTTGGTCGGAGCACGCCCCTTTCGTGTCAATCTCCACCGACCCAATCGGAAGAATAACTGCATATATGATTGGTCTGCGTCCATCGTGGTCATAAAATTCATTACCAGAGAAGCGAAATGCCCCAGCTACAGTAACTCCTTCCAAGACAAAGCGGTGCTGCGTATTTCCATGATAATTTAGATCTCCGGCAATCCAAACGTTTTTGAAAGAGAATCGATGAATTGCTGAATCATCAATATTCACATTGCCCGTTATTATTGTGTCTTCTACACTGACACTTTCCAGGTTGCTCGACATTATGTCCAAATTTCCTTGAAAGACGAAATCCTGAAGCCGCAAGCTATCAAAGGTCGAGGCACTAACAGTTATCGAACGCGCATACACTTTTTCATCGTTGCCAGCGCTGTAACCGAGAACGAGTCCACTGGATGCGTCTTCAACACTGATTTCGTGAGGCAGGTACCATTTCGAAAAGCTGGTGCATAAATCGAAGCGACCGAACACCATTTCCATGGCTGCGTTGGTAGCTGTGGCATTACTGGGCTCAAGGGTTCTCTCCAACGGACAATAACCCACCCTCGCTCTTGCCGCAAAAACGTCTGCGTGCATGAGGCAAATGCGATCGGCAACGAGTGGACTAACGCAGCTGTGTGATAGGCTTTTTGGCTTTAGGCGTCCGAGATCACCAGTGAATTTGACAGGCAGCGTGCTCCAAGTTCTTGTTGAAAAATCATTGTCACTGAAAGGGCCGACTAAAGGACGGCCAGCGTCAATGCACGCGGCGATAAGCGCATCCCTATCTTCAAATCCCAACGCTAGAGCGTTAGCAAAATCTAGAGAACGGCAATCACTCTCAGTCTGTGCAGAAACGAACGTCGCGCAAACAAAAGTCGCGACTATTGACTTAATGACAGTACGAATCATCGGGTGTTCCCAGTTCATCAACTACGGGCAGCAGACCCCAAAGGCCCAAATATCCAGCCCCTTCAGCTTTCGGCAGATTTGCGATCAGGCTGACCGGCGTGTGCGTATTGTTGGCAAGGATCATATGAAAACAGATTCCGTGGCTTTCTACAGAGCGCTCTAGTAATTTGCTAAACTCAGGCCTTGTGGTGGGTCCCTGTACATCAATGCGGCATGCTCCGCCTCGGAGCTGTTCCAATGTGTTGACATCGGGATGCAATTTGAAGGTATCCAGCCCCGAACGCACGTCAACGAAACCTTCAGTTGAAATATAAAAATCTGAACCGTACATGTACGACAAAGCGAGCCGCCCATCGCGGTTAGAACGCAAAAATGGGCCAAATTTGACAGAAATTTCAACATCGGATTGAATTGCTCGCCCCTCGTTTGTGAGGATACTGAGAAAGCCTTGCTCACGAAAGCACTGAACATGTAGTGTTGTTCGATCGAGCAGCGCTAGCAGCGCTGTCTCGGCTTGTTCGCTCCGCTTACATTCTTCAACATCGCGAAAATCACAATCATAGGGCTCACTGCCCGAGTTGGGAAAGTATGGCTCGTGAACGAGCAACTTCCGCGAGCCCAGAGGGCCATCGTGACCACCGGCATTGATCCAATCAATACCATGTCTTTGCGTGTAGTCCCGCAAGCGCTGATCCAGGTCAGAGAAATAGGGGATGTCCGAATCCATTCGAAGATCGAAGCGCACCCTTGCGACGGGACCAATTTTTGTTCCATTTACTGGTTGGCCCGTCTTAAATAGCTGAGAGGAATAATTGAATGCTGCGTATGCAGATGATCCGCTTTGGAGAGAAAAGTCCTCCAAAGAGGAAATACCCTGAATTAGGGTCTGTGTTGACAGCATCCAAGAAAAGTTTCCGTTAGCCGTGGGCAGACCGCCATGCCCCATTCCTACTACATCGCCAACTTCATCGAACACTGGTGCACCGCTGTCACCCGGAGAAAGAATATCGTCTAGCCCGACTATCGGTAGCGAAAGAGATGGCTGGCGGATGCGATCCCAAAGTTCGCGTTCAACACGCGATTCTACAATTGTCCCGAACCTGAATCCTGTCGGATTAGTTGCGCTCCCGGTATCTCGAGCCAGCTCAGTGAGTTTTGCCTTGTAGCCCATCACTAGCAAAGGTTGATCTTTGACAGGTAGGTATTCGGCCAAAGGCAATGGTTTTACTCTGGCGGCCAAGGCTTGGGGAATCTCTAGAAGCGCAATGTCAAACTCAGGATTGACTTTTAGTACTTTGGCTTCCTCGACAACGTTGCCATCTCGCAGCTCGGAAAACTTGTAGCTAAATCGCTGCGAACCAGCGACAACGTGATAGGCTGTCAATAGAGCATCGCGGCCCATACTGGGAACGAAAACAACAAACCCTGTCCCAATTTTTGAGTTATGATCTTCGCGACAGTTTGATGCCAACGCCGGGCAACCTCCAAAGGCGACGACACGCGCAATGGATTGACGGATTTCATCCTCCCAAGTGTTTGCTTGGGCAACAGTCGAATTGGAGACCGAAAAAGCTGCGACAACTGCTAAAAGGAACCTCATTGCGATTGATCATTCAAATCGAACACAGCTCGGAAACGGCTCGGAACAATCCTGTCGATATCGCCTACACTAATCTCTTCCTCAGCGTCCCCAACACGGATCATAAAGGTTGCGCTGTTCAATACAGGGCAGCTTGTGTTCAGCTGAGAGATACCCGATGGCTCATTTGCGTCGTGCCAGATCGTCGCCTGGCCATCCTCACGGCGTTCAAACGCATGAAGCCGTGCCAAGTCGATCCATCCATCATAGTCTGCGCCCTCACTGCATATGTGTATGAAAGGAAAACCATTGGCATGCGGGTCTCCAAGTATTTCAACTCGCATTGGATCATTTGATCCTCTTGGCCAAATGAGATCAGTAAAAACATCCAGCGCGCGGGCTGCATTAAGCACGCGCCCGTCTCGCACATCGACCTTCAAGTTGTCGACTTTGTCGGCAGTAGCTAGGATTCTTCTTTTGATCGCTGCTGGTCTCTCTAGGCCAAATGATCGCAATGCGGCAGCCACGAAGCTCACTTGAGGTGCCGCGACCGATGTTCCGAGGTAGCATCCGGGCCGCGCCTCGCCGTCGAGAGAGCGTATTGCCACCGATGGAGCGGCGACATCAATAATCGTACTAGACCGGCTGCTTTGTGGCCAGACTGAGATCTGGCCATTTGCCGCGCGCTCAATTCCACCTACTACAATTAGACTGTCTTTCGGACTCGCCACTGCCGAAGCGGGAAATACATTCGAAGAAGGCGACAACGGGCCGCCTGTGTTTCCAGCAGCAGCGATGGTCAATCCGCCGCCGGTCCAATACTCGACAAGCTTAGGAAAAACGGTCTGTTGCACGCTCTCGCTGATACGCAGACTAATGTTCAAAATCGGCACACGACGCTTTCTTGCAAATTCAATCGCTTCTGAGATGTCTGTCGGATCAGCTCTTAGCGTATCATCATCGCTCCGCATTACTCGCGCAAAACTGATGCCAACAATACTATTAAGCCAATCAATGCTGCTCATGAGCGAAGGCCCACCTGCCGCAAGAACTCCAACAAAACCTCCATGGTCCCACACATAGTTTGTAGCGCCATGCGTCGGCCTAGGAGGCGCAATTTGAGCCGCGTCTGCGACGTTAACGCATGAACCAATACGTCCCGAACGTACAACATATCCGTGTGTGTGGGCGTGCGGAGGCCAGTCGCGGTATGTGCACTGAGGCGTCAAACTCGTACTACGAACATGAAGGCCTCCCGAAAGAGCGGCAGCCAGGTTTATGCGGAGAAAGGGTGAAACTACCGGGTCCGCCGCCAAAGTGGTGGGCAATCCGGAATCCACAATCATGACCTCAGTACGAGTCAAATGCTGAATACCGAGGCTGCTGATGACGCCAAAGTTTCGGTTTAAAACTTCGGAGATTTCGCTCACGTTGTACGGCCAGTCAGCGCCCCCCGCCTGGCAATTTCCGTCGGCACCCGTCTGCTCGATTTTCCCAGGCGTGGTGTCGATTTCAACCTCAGATGGGGATACCGAAATTGACGGCCGCGGCGCGCCAGCTTCCTCAAACGCATCGTAAAGTGCTTCCCATTTCGCCTGAGGGAGCGATTCGAGGTCTGGCAACTTGAAACTTCGGACCGTAAGCTGCAGCTCTTCAATATCGCGATCGAGCAGCGCAAGGCTCTGAACTGCAACTGCATCGAGCACGATTGGAGTCAACGAACCAGGCGTGTCCGAGACCCCAAATCGATCCATTGCCAGAATTTGCTGTTGTGAGATTGGAGCCGCATAGCCTTTTATCAGTTCACTACCTTCGGCCACGATGGCAGGGTACTGTGCGAAACCTGCATATGCACGGAATACATCGGAATCTCGTTCAGCAAAAATAAAAGCAGGATCAGAGTCCTGAATGGGGTCGCCGCGCTCAGTAGAGAATAGGAAGTTATCTATGCCCGGTGCTCCACGGGGCAACTTCAGCGCTGAGGCAGTGACACTTTGCTCTATGTCGACCGATGACGGCCTTATTAGGAGCCCAAATTGATCAACCTCACTTTCAGGAAAAGTGCCTTCAGCGACAAGCGATGCAGCAGGCACAGCCTGCTGAAACGCAGAAATTAGAGCGTTGTGGTCCGTGCTTGGGTCCAAGATATTAGAAAGCGCCAACCGCAACTCCGGCGCCATAGGTCCTTCAAGCTGCACTTTCAGATAGTTATCTTGGGCAGATGCGCAGGTAACAAAGGCGGCCGACATTGCTCCAAGTACAAATATTTTTCGATTACTTACACCCAAGTTCACGATTCACTCCACAAATCTGCTCGTTGGTTGAGCTCGCAAACTCCCTGATGAATTGTGCACCCGAAGGTGACGAGAGCGCCGAAAATATAGAAACTCCATACTCAAATGTGGGCCGAGAATTGACACCAACAATACGCCGCGGTCCGGAAGCATCGTCGCCCATTACAAAAAGCGGACCACCGCTATCACCTGGACATAGAAAAGCTTCGCCCTGAACAACATCACTTTCTGTAAAAATCGCGGAAGGTTCGCGCCGGAAACCCGCCGGCCTATCGACGACTGTTGAGAAACCTATGCGAAGTCGACCGTCTAAAGGTCCACCGCGAAATGTACAGCCGTAACCGGTCAATGCTACACTCGCGCCCTCTGCCGGCCTAGAGCTTATATCTACCGTTTCAAAAGTGACTGTACCCTCACTGACTCGACGCTCCAGCAAGCAAAGCGCCCAATCGTCGTGGTGGCGAACAGGATTGTACGTTGGAGAAATCACACAAAGGCCAGCGACTCGTAAATTTCCCGCAACAAAAGCAATTCTTCGATCTTCTTGAACACAATGTGCTGCAATTAGTATCACGGCAGGTCCAATCAGAGATGCGGTGCAAGTTCCACCAGTTCGCATTCTAAGAACACCTTGGAAAAGGCGAGGATCGACGACCTGGCCGTTCCCAACAGACTGCCCAACCTCATTCTCGGCGTCAGGTTCAATCATCTCGAGAACCGTGGAGTTTTGCCGGCTGAATTCATCAAATGACGGGTTGGACTCGTCTTCAAAAGCAATCTGTGCAGAAGCGTGCCCCGCCGCCAGACAAACAGTAACGATAAAGGAAACTAAACGCATAATTATTGCCCCTCGAAGAAATGAAACTTATCTTACTCAATTCAAATCAATAAAAAGTTCTTTGAACCCAAGAGCGACTCCTACCACAAATTTTCAACCAACACGAGCTTTTTACAAACATTGCTGTGAACTAGTGGGCTTGTAAGATCGCTTCGAAAATGAGCGCCTGTCCTCTGC
>JAPPOI010000020.1 GCA_028818055.1 Boseongicola sp. | reverse complement strand
CCCTTTAGATTGAAGGGCGTCGCTTACTCAGAAGTACGAGACGAAATTCTTGAGGCCTTGAAGTTAGTGGGGCTGGAAAAATTCCAAAATGCCTACCCACGGGAGCTCTCCGGCGGAATGAAAATGAGGGTATCAATCGCACGCGCGATGGTAACGAAACCACGCCTCATTCTGATGGACGAACCATTCGCCGCACTGGACGAAATTACGCGCTTCAAATTGAACAATGATCTTCTCTCGCTGAAGGAAGCCATTGATTGCACAGTGATTTTCGTGACCCACTCTGTTTTCGAGTCTGTCTTCCTGTCAGATCGGATCGTGGTTATGGCAGCACGGCCTGGTCGTGTCATTCAGGAACTGCATGTCGACACACCCTATCCGCGCGAAGAAGCATTCAGAACATCGTCAGAATACGCGACACATACACGCGCGGCCTCGGATGCCTTGCATGAAGCACTGGAGGCAGCATGACTATTGCCGAAGGTTCTCCTGAAACGCCGACACTGGACAAAGAAGAAGCAGCGCGTGCACGCAGCGAACGCGTCCAACGAATTGCAAAGTGGACTTTGCCTTCACTTGTGATGGCGCTGTCTATCCTTGCCTGGCACCTTTACGTAACAATCAACGAAATCCCTCATTATGTCCTGCCCGGCCCGCTGTTGGTTGGCAAATCCGTCATAAACGACTGGGGGCTACTCTGGCCGGCGATGTTAACAACGTCGCGGCTTACGGTTTTGGCTCTTATTTTTGCGGTGGTTGGCGGTGTGGCGTTGGCCGTGGCCTTCACGCAATCAAAATGGGCTGAAATGAGTTTCTTCCCTTACGCGGTGATCCTTCAGGTAACTCCAGTGGTGGCAATTGCACCGCTGCTTCAAATCTATGTAGAAAGCGCATTCGCTGCGGCCCTTATCTGCGCCTGGATCGTCGCATTTTTTCCAATTCTGTCGAACACGACGATCGGGCTAAAATCTGCAGACCGAAATCTTGAAGATCTTTTTACGATTTACGGCGCGACCCGATGTCAACGACTTCGGTATTTATCGGCGCCCTCGGCCCTACCCTTCTTTTTAGGTGGGCTTCGCATTGCTGGCGGTCTCGCCCTGATAGGTGCAGTTGTCGCAGAGTTTGTGATTGGTCGCGCGGGGACAGGATTGGGCCTGGCCTCGACCCTGCTAGAGGCATCATACCGGTTCAATTTCGGGCGCCTATATGCCGCGCTGATCCTTATTTCTGTCATGGGCATCGCAATCTTTGCGATCACCTCAATCTTCAGTCATCTGATGCTGCGAAAGTGGCATGAAAGCGCGCTCAAGAAAGACGGATGAGTGGGTTTCTAAAAATACCGGAAGGGCACGTCACGTTTAAAGACGCGAGAATCCCCGGCTGCCTGGTGGGTTCTAGGGTTGAGTTCGAAACCCGGGATATCTCCATCTCTGACGGTCAAATAAACGACAAACCAGGTGCTGAGGTGGACCTGGCAGGAGCTATGATATTGCCCTGCTTTACCGACATGCACACCCATCTGGACAAGGGCCATATCTGGCCACGTGCCGCAAATCCCGACGGTACTTTCTTGGGCGCTCTCACGACTGTCGGAGAGGATCGCGAAGCCAACTGGAGCGCCGAAGATGTCGCCACCCGGATGGAATTTTCACTGTCGTGTGCCTATGCGTATGGCACGAAGTCGATCCGCACTCATCTCGATAGCGTTCCGCCTCAGGATGCCATTTCATGGCCGATTTTCGCAGAGTTACGAGAAAAGTGGGCGGGGAGAATTGATCTTCAGGCCGTTAGCCTGATTGGTTGTGAAAGCTTTGAAAGCATTAAGACAGGTTACGCGCACACCGCCGACTTAGTTGCGGAACACGGCGGTGTTTTCGGAATGGTCACGTATCCAGTCAATGACCTGCGCCAACGACTTCTCGATTTCTTTGACCTGGCGGATGCCCGAGGCTTGGAAGTCGATTTTCACTGCGACGAAACGATGGACCCTTCGGCCGAGACCCTGCGGATGATTGCAGAGGTAGTTGCAGAAATCGGATGGGATCGTCCCGTGACCGTCGGGCATTGCTGCTCGCTTTCGGTTCAACACGAAGCCCGGGCGTTGGATACACTCGATTTGGTCGCACGATCCGGCCTAAACGTGGTCAGCCTGCCAATGTGTAATCTTTACCTGCAAGATCGAACTGCGCATCGGACACCGCGCCACCGCGGCATAACGTTGGTTCACGAGATGAAGGAACGTGATATCAACGTTTCGTTCGCTTCGGACAACACCCGCGATCCATTTTATGCATACGGCGACATGGACATGATTGAGGTCATGCGCGAAGCCACTCGCATTGGCCATTTGGACCACACTGGCACTGATTGGATCCGGTCCTTCACGGTGAACCCCTGCGCAGCAATGGGTATCGACCACACCAGCTTTCAAGCCGGCCAAGTTGCCGATCTGATTATTTGCAACGCCAGGAATTGGAACGAGTTTTTTGCGCGCCCTCAGTCGGACCGTATCGTAATTCGTAATGGCAACGTGATTGACCGAGCGCTCCCAGCATATTCCAGCCTAGATCATCTAATGGATGCAAACCCATGAAAGAGAACATCGCAGCCGCAAAAGCCGCCATGTCACATTTGGACGTTGAAGAAAAAGACGCGGCCATCAAATCGGCCAGTCGTGACTTCTTCTGGTATTCGCCAGTTCTTAAGGATCGTTTGGATCACGTCCTAGCCGATTTTGTCGTGCGCCCTCGTAATGAAGCTGAAGTCATTGAAATCCTGAAAATTTGTTTCCAGCATGACGTCCCAGTCACGACCCGGGGCGCGGGCACAGGGAACTATGGGCAAGCCATGCCTTTGGAAGGCGGATGCGTCATGCATCTGCGCTTCATGGACAAAGTCAAAGAGATCCATGCCGGTCGGGTCATCTGTGAGCCGGGCGTGCTTTTGAAAGACCTCGACGCGGCCTGCAAATCCGATTCCGGTCAAGAAATCAGAATGTTCTCATCAACATGGGCAACTGCGACAATCGGTGGGTTTATTGCTGGTGGTTCTGGCGGCGTTGGATCATGCACATGGGGATCACTTAGGGACCTTGGAAATATCATTCGACTTCGCGTCGTGACGATGGAGGAAGTGCCCCGCATTTTAGAGTTCACCGGTGAAGAATTGGCGCGCGTAAGCCACGCCTATGGAACAAACGGCATCATTACCGAGATCGAGATGCCGCTCGCACCGGCATATGATTGGGTCGAAATGTTCGTGGCAACGGATGATTTCATGGACGCCGTTCGCTTTGCCGAAGACCTTGCCAATCAGGATGGCATCTTGATGAAGCTCGGAACCGTGTTCGAAGCGCCAATTGCAAAAGACTATTTTCAGCGTGTTGCGCCGTATGTGGAGCCCGAGACCAACTTGGTTGGCTTGATGATTGCACCGCATTCCATGGATGGCTTCCTGACCTTTCTGGGCCGGCGACCCGAAGCACGGTTGATTTATCGAAACGACGATTTCAATTGGGATCGAAGCCCTGGCCCGGTGTTTGAATACGGGTGGAACCACACGACGCTTCGCGCCTTGAAAGTCGATCCATCGATCACCTACCTGCAGGTCCGATACGGCTATCCGCAGCACAAAGAACTTATCGAAAAGATGCGGAGCGAATTCAGCCCAGAGGTGCTTCAACATCTCGAAGTTTTGCGAGAAAACGGAAAGGTGATGTTTGCCGGTTTGTCTCTTGTGAAGTTCACAACCGAAGAGCGGCTGGACGAGATCATCAAGATGCACGAAGACGCCGGCGCTATGATTTTCAATCCCCACCGGTACACATTGGAAGAAGGTGGGCGGCAAACGGTTGATGATCGGCAACTCCGCTTCAAACAGGAGGCAGATCCAAAGGGACTCCTGAACCCCGGCAAAATGATCGCTTGGGACGACCCTGATTGGGACTATTCCCAAATGTACAGCTATCCAAAGCTGCAGAGCGCCGAATGACCAAGGCGCTCGTCCTTTATGCTCATCCCTGCGACGAGAGTTTTGGTGCGTCCGTGCACGAGACCGTGGTTGCTGCCCTGACGTCTCGGGGCTGGGATGTGGACGACTGCGACCTGTACCGCGAAGGATTTCAACCAATTCTAACCGAGGAAGAGCGTCGCGGATATCACGACGAGCCAGACAATGTTGGCCCGGTGAAACCTTACGTCGACAGGCTGCTGGCAGCGGACGCTCTGGTGTTCTCGTTCCCAGTCTGGAATTTTGGCTACCCTGCCATTTTAAAAGGGTTTCTTGATCGCGTCTTTCTGCCCGGAGTGTCGTTCAAGCTGGTGGACGGCAAGGTCAAACCAAACCTGACGAATATCAAGAAATTAGCGGCCGTTACGACATACGGCGGAACACGTTTGCGGGCGTTTGGCGCTGGAGACCCGCCTCGCAAACATTTTACCCGTGCGGTGTGGCATGTAACGCGCCCAACCAAAATGCGATACTTGGCTTTGTACGATATGAATCGTGCAACTGATAGAAAGCGGGGGGCGTTCCTGGATAAGGTCCGCGCCGAAATGGATGCGCTTTGATGAAAGCCCTCGTTGTTTACTGCCATCCAAGAGATGAAAGCTTTACGTCAGCAGTTAAGGACGTGGTGATCAACTCCTTGAACGGCGCAGACGTCGAAACTCGAATTTGCGATCTATATGCAAACGATTTCAGCCCAGCACTGACAGCGGCAGAGCTGGAGGGATACTTGGACTGCCCAGGAAATCAGGAGATCGTTGCGGACGACGTTGCGGATATCCAATGGTGCGACACGCTGATCTTCATATACCCAACGTGGTGGTACGGTCTTCCGGCAGTTCTGAAGGGCTGGCTTGACCGCGTGTTGTTGCCGGATGTCGCATTCATGATGCCGGATACCGAAAATAAAGACATTCGACCGGGGCTCACTCACATTAAGCGCATGGCGGTTTTTACGACGTGTGGCGCAAGCCGGTGGCTGACTTTCTTTGTCGGCGCACCGGGGAAACGTACACTCATGCGCGGCGTAGGCTTGCTTTGCGCTCGTCCCTTAAAAAGGGTATTCGCCGCCCATTACCTAATGGACAGTTCCACGGAGAGAAGCAGAATTGCGCACCTTCGAACTGTTGAGAGTAAGATGGACAAGTTGCTGCGGTAAGGAGATGCGCAAGTGATCCCAGTTTTGGATTGGTCTCGGTTCTCGGTTGCTCATGACAAGGGAGGCTTTGTCCGAGAGCTGGGCGATGCCTGCCGAGACACAGGTTTCTTCTTGATCAGCAGCCATGGGATTCCCCAGTTGCTGATAGATTCCATGTTCCGTATGGGCGACGCGTTCTTCGATTTACCTGAGTCCGAAAAAGAGAAGTTCGATTTGCGGCTTAGCGGCGACAATCGTGGATGGACTGCGCACGGTTCAGAGAACCTTGATGATAGTAAGCCAGATCAAATCGACCGGAAGGAAGCGTTCAATATCGGATTGGAACTTGCCCCGGACGATCCGCGCATGGGGCAGCCGTTCCGCGGGCCGAACAAGTGGCCGGAGATTGAGGGATTTAAAGAGACCGCGCTCGAGTTTTTCGATCGCGTGCATAAACTCGGCATTGATCTTCACCGCCCTTTGGCTTTGGATCTTGGCCTGCCCGAAGATTACTTCGCGCCATTCCTTGATGAGCCTTTGGCAACTCTTCGGATGTTGAGATACCCGGCAGGTGATCCCAAAAAAGACGGGATCGGCGCGGGCGCGCATACCGATTACGGCTCGATCACGCTGCTGATGACCGACGGTGAGCCGGGATTGCAAGTTAAGCCCCGCGGCAAAGACTGGATTGATGTTCCGAACGTGCCCGGTGCCTTCGTCATCAATATTGCAGATTGTCTGATGCGTTGGACAAACGACATCTATGTGTCGACGCCGCACCGCGTCCAAGTTCCCAAAAATCCCAGACGGTCGCTGGCTTTCTTCCTTGATCCGAACCCAGATGCCGTAATAAGCGCGCTGCCTGGCACCGGAGAGGCGAAGTATCCTCCGGTCACGGGCGAAGAGTATCTACGCATGCGGCTGGACGCGACCTACAGCGAAAAGGTTACCGCATGACGCGACGATTGGATTGGGCAGATTTCCGGACAACCGAGTTTGAAGGGTTGGACCCAGACAAGGTTATCGCTGTGCTTCCCACGGCAGCCATCGAGCAACACGGACCACACCTTCCGGTCGGCACTGATACAATGATTGCTGAAGGTATGCTGGATGAACTGCGACGACAGTGCCCAGACGACTTGGACATTCGCATTTTACCAGTTCAGGCGATCGGGAAATCCAACGAACACCTTCATGCAGCTGGAACACTGACGCTCACCGCCGAAAATGCGCTGCGCATTTGGAAAGAAATCGGTCTGTCTGTGGCCCGCGCCGGGGTGCGAAAAATTGCCATCGTCAACAGCCACGGCGGCAATCTCGATTTGATTTCAATTCTGTCACGTGAACTGCGCGTCGATGCCGGGATGCTTGCAGTGAAGTGCCAGTGGGGCGGATTTGGCGCGCCTGAAGGACTTTTTTCAGATCGCGAAACGCAATTCGGGATCCATGGGGGTGATCGTGAAACGTCGCTTATGCTGCATTTTCGGCCTGACACAGTCGACATGAGCAAAGCTGTTGATTTTCCCTCCACGGCCGAGGAAGCCGATATTCCTCCGATAGGCCCGGTTTCATATGGATGCATTGCTACCGACCTT
>JAPPOI010000388.1 GCA_028818055.1 Boseongicola sp. | reverse complement strand
AGTGCAGCGCACGAAGAACACTTCGGCCTCGATCGGCTTTTGGCCCTTTGTGAAGGGTTGGCTCCGACGTTGCATCAAATGCGGGTTGGAAGGGTGATCGCGCGTCCCTTCGTTGGTGAACCCGGCAACTTCGAACGCACCACCAATCGCAAGGACCATGCCATTGAACCGCCGTCACCGACGCTTTGTGATTGGGTTCAGAACGCGGGTCGAAAGGTCTATGCGGTTGGAAAAATTGGCGATATTTTTTCCATGCGTGGGATCGATGAAGTCAGGAAAGGCCGGGATACCGACCTTATGGAACATCTTGCGCACTATCTCGAGACAGCAGAAAACGGCAGCTTCACATTCGCCAACTTTGTCGAGTTTGACAGCCTTTACGGGCACCGCAGAGATGTTTCAGGTTATGCGCGTGCACTTGAATGGTTCGATGCAGAAATTCCACGTCTTAAGTCGTTGATGCAGCCTGATGATCTGATGATCTTCACGGCTGATCACGGAAATGACCCAATTTGGATTGGGAGCGACCACACGCGCGAGCGCGTGCCCGTTCTCGGAATTGGGATTGGGACCAAAAGCATTGGACATGTGGCGTTTGCCGATGTCGCAGCTTCTATTGCCAAGCACTTGAGCGTGCCTGCATATGGCCCCGGAAGGAGCTTCCTGTGACATCTGACCTAAAAAAAGTAGAGCTGCATTTGCACCTGGAAGGGGCGGCACCTCCGTCCTTCATCCGGGGATTGGCATCCGAAAAGAATGTCGATCTATTGGACATCTTTGATGAAAATGGGTCGTACAAGTACGAAGACTTCTGGGATTTTCTCAAAGTCTATGAAGCGGCAACCAGCGTGCTTCAAACCCCGGAAGATTTCGGTCGATTGACCCAAGCCGTTCTGGAAGAAAGTGCGAAGTCCAACGTTGTCTATTCTGAAGTGTTTCTCAGCCCAGACTTTTGCGGAGAACGCGATGTGGGCGCATGGAAGGAATACCTCGCGGCTATTCAGGAAGCGGCGAACCAAGCTGAGCGCAGTGACGGGATCGTCTTGCGCGGCATCATCACCTGCATTCGCCATTTTGGACCTGACCTGGCCAAGGAAACGGCCATTTGCGCGGCCGAAACCGCCGGTGACTGGATCGTAGGATTTGGCATAGGTGGAGACGAAAAGGTCGGTGCGCCAAAAGACTTTTCCTGGTCATTCGATTGCGCGAGGGAAGCGGGCCTGCGGCTTACAGCGCACGCAGGTGAATGGGGCGGACCTGAAAGTGTTCAGGCCGTCGTCGATGATCTGGGCGTGGAACGGGTTGGCCACGGGGTCCGCGCAATCGAAGATCCGGCATTGGTCGAAAAGCTAGCCGAACGCGGCATCGTTCTGGAGACCTGTCCGGGGTCCAACGTCGTTTTGAACGTTTATTCGACTTGGGAAAACCACCCTGTTGATCGTTTGCGAGAAGCAGGATGCATCGTCACGGTCTCAACCGACGACCCACCGTTCTTTCACACGACGATGAATCGGGAATATCAGATGCTTGCCGACACGTTCGGATGGGATGATGATGCTTTCCGAGCACTTGCACGCACAAGCATGGATGCCGCATTCTGTGATGCATCGACAAAAGAGAACCTTCAAAAAGTACTGGAAGCGGAATGAAAGATCACCTGACCATCGTCGATCACCCATTGGTGCAGCACAAATTGACGCTGATGCGTGATGTGGGAACATCCACTGCAGTTTTCCGCCAGCTTCTCCGTGAGATCAGCCACCTTCTGGCTTACGAGGTGACACGCGAATTAAAGATGACAACGCGTGAAATCGAAACACCACTAACCAAAATGAACGCACCGGTCCTTGACGGCCCGAAACTTGCACTGGTTTCAATCCTGCGGGCTGGCAATGGCTTGCTTGATGGCATGTTGGATCTGATACCATCCGCGCGCGTCGGTTTTGTCGGACTGTATCGCGACGAAGAAACGCTGAAGCCAGTTCAATACTACTGCAAATTGCCAAGCGGACTGAATCGTCGGTTGGTGATTGCCGTCGATCCCATGCTTGCCACGGGCAACAGTTCGGCAGCCGCGATTGATCTGATCAAGGAACAGGGCGCGACCGATATCCGGTTCTTGTGCCTTTTGGCGGCGCCTGAAGGTGTGGCCCGCATGAAGGAAGCTCACCCCGATGTTCCTGTCGTGACTGCAGCGTTGGACGAAAAACTCAACGAAGTGGGTTACATCATGCCGGGGCTGGGCGACGCCGGGGACAGGATGTTTGGCACAAAGTAAACCAAGCTAGGGCGTGCATATTGTCTGAAGGGCGATCCAATCGCCGTCATCCAGAAGCGCCCTTGGCTCATTTTTTGGCTGGACGTTGAACGCCTGCGCGACATCGCCATTGACGATCGACAATTCATTCAACCTTGCATCAAGAGTGGCGGGGTCCGCTGCAGCCCGGGGGATTGCTATCAATTGGCGGGCATATTCTCGTAAATCCTCGGACGCGATCTCACCCGTAGTCAAAAACCGGAACGACGCGCGGGCACCGGTTCCACGCAACAAGTGTTCAACCGGATCTTCCTGAGCAAATCGAAGACTTTCCGCAATCGCCGACGCGGCTAGAACGTGGGGGCTTTCATAGTCTTCCGCCAGTTTGTGGCTGAGAAGTATCGTCCCGTCCGGCAGACTTGCCGTGGATTCAAGGGCAGACGACAATACAACAAACTGCGTCTGCTGGTCGGGTAAAACAATCTGCGAAACCCGTGAAAGCGCAATTGATCCAGCATCGCTTGAACACGGCGCTCCGGTCAGTGTGGTGATATGATCGACGAGACTTTCACCAAGCGCCTGTCGATAGCTGTCGGGAACAAGGGTCGCCGCATATCTGGCCATGGCGCCCGGAAGCCAGAGCGTCGCGAATGCCGTGATCGCCGCGATGACAAGCAGAAAGGTCAATATGCGTATACTGCCTGGGCGCTTTCCGCGTCGCCGGATTGACTTCATGATCTTGGTCAAAGCCGCAACCATGGTATCGTCAGCAATTTCAAGGGTTTCCGGCGCATCGCCGCTGGGGGCAAAAATTGCCGGTCGCTCGCCCGGATTTCGACGCTCAAGCGCAGCCAACGACCAATGCGTCAAGGCAACATCGTGCAAATCAGTGATGGTCAGCGTCGCATCCCCGATCGATACGACGACATCGCGGCGCTGGGCGTCACTGGTCTCGCGCCAGACGGCCTCGGATTCCAACCTCTGATACGCGTCAAGAACTGTCACGCGCCCAATCTGCCCTTTTGCCTGTTTGAAGAACACTACGACAAACCGGTCCTGCAGGGAACGGAAGAGTCAGGGTTAAGCCTTGCTCGTCAATTCCGAAAGTTGGAAGTTGTCGACCATGATCATATCGCCCGGTCGAAAGTACATTTTCGTTCATATCCCGAAGACTGGGGGAACGTCTTTGGCGCTTGCGCTGGAAGCGCGTGCAAAAGCTGACGATATTCTGATTGGAGACACACCAAAGGCCCGCAGACGCCGAAACCGTTTGAAAGAACTTTCGACACCTGGCCGACTTTGGAAGCATTCTCGGATTTCTGACATTCAAGGGCTGGCGCAGGCTGAACCGCTTGATGATTTTTTTGTTTTCACTTTGGTGCGCAATCCATGGGACCGTATCTTCAGTTTGTTCCACTGGTTGCGCGAGCAAAGCTTTGACCATCCATCTGTCGCGATCGCAAAAGGGCGCGACTTTCCGGATTTCGTTTCAGCGCCTGAGATGCGCGAAGCGTTCGAGAACGACGCAGTCGCAAACTATGTCACCGACAACCGGGGACAATGGCGCTGCGATCTGTGCCTTCGTCTCGAAAACCTATCCCACGACATCAATATTCTTGAAGAGCGGCTCGAGTTGAAATTGCCGCCTTTGTCCCACGAAAATCCATCCAACAGACCGGCAGAATACCGCGACGCATTTGACAAAAGCACGACAGACTTGGTTGCCCACTGGTTTGCTGATGACATCAAACGATTTGGATATGAGTTTTGACGCGGCGTTTGCCGTGACAAGGGCGTTCGCCTGCTCAAATGTGGCCACCAATTATGGAGCTCGCGATGACAGAATATCCCCACCTGTTTCAACCACTTGACCTTGGGCACGTGACCTTACCAAACCGGGTTCTCATGGGATCGATGCACACCGGTCTTGAAGAGCTCGGTGACTTTGACAGGGTGGCAGCCTTTTATGCCGCGCGGGCAAAGGGTGGGGCCGCCCTGATCGTCACAGGCGGTATGGCACCGAACCGTGAAGGTGGCGTTCTTCCGGGAGCGGCGGGGCTTTTTACTGACAAGGATATTGAGAACCATCGCAAAACCACCAAGGCGGTGCACGAGGCCGGTGGACGGATCGCGATGCAAATCCTTCATGCCGGACGCTACGCATACAGTCCGGAATGCGTGGCACCATCGCCGGTGAAGTCGCCGATATCGCCGTTTCCGCCTGCCGAACTCGATGAAGAAGGAATTGAAAAGCAAATCGCGGACATAGCGGAGGCAGCCGCAAAAGCGCGCGAAGCCGGGTATGACGGTGTCGAAGTCATGGGGTCGGAAGGGTATTTTCTGAACCAATTTCTTGTCACCCATACGAACAAGCGTACCGATCGTTGGGGCGGATCTTACGAGAACCGCATGCGTCTGCCGATTGAGGTTGTGAAACGTGTGCGCGAAAAAGTCGGAGAAGATTTCATTGTCATCTACCGGCTTTCAATGATCGACCTCGTACCAAACGGATCGACTTGGGACGAGGTTGTGACGCTGGCAAAGGAAATCGAAAAAGCCGGGGCCAGTATTTTAAACACGGGTATCGGATGGCACGAAGCCCGAATTCCCACGATCGCGACCAGTGTGCCGCGCCGGGCTTTTACATGGGTCACAAAAAAGCTGATGGGCGAGGTTTCAATACCCGTCATCACCTCAAACCGCATCAACATGCCCGAAGTTGCAGAAAGCGTGCTGTCAGAAGGCTGCGCCGATATGGTTTCCATGGCGCGCCCGTTTCTCGCTGATCCGGATTTCGTTGCAAAAGCAAAAATGGGCAAATCGAATACCATTGCCCCATGCATCGCCTGCAATCAGGCGTGTCTCGATCATACATTTGAGATGAAGGTCGCAACTTGTCTGGTTAATCCGCAGGCAGCCCACGAAACCGAGCTTGTTTATACGCCGACTGAGACCCCGAAGACTGTCGCGATCGTTGGTGCGGGTCCGGCTGGGCTGTCCACGGCACTTGTTGCTGCCGAACGCGGCCACAGTGTTACGCTCTATGACGCTGCAAGTGACATTGGCGGCCAGTTGAACATGGCCAAGCAAATCCCTGGCAAAGAGGAATTTTTTGGCCTTGTGGATTGGTATCGGACCATGCTGCAGGAACACAAAGTCGATGTTCGCCTGAATACTCACGCAACGCCTGAAACGCTGGCTGAAGCGGACGAAGTTATTATTGCGACAGGTGTAACGCCGCGTGATCCACAGATTCCCGTAGAGGGCAATCCGCAGGTGGTCTCGTACACAGATATTCTTCAAGGACGTGTAGAAGCCGGCGACAGGGTCGCGATTGTGGGCGCGGGCGGAATTGGCTTCGACGTGGCAGAGTTTTTGGCTCAGGACAAACCCAGCCCGACCATGGACCTTCAGGAATGGAAAGAAGAATGGGGTGTCGACGACCCAGATGTTTCAAGAGGTGGACTGGCCGAAGGGGGTCCCAAACCGGAACCGTCACCCCGCGAAATCACACTATTGCAGCGTAAATCGGAAAGACCCGGTAAGCGGTTGGGAAAGACAACGGGTTGGATCCATCGAGCCAGCCTGATGATGAAGGGCGTCAAAATGGTTGGTGGCGTGACGTATGATCTGGTCGATGACCAAGGTCTGCATGTCACCGGCTCGGATGGTGCTCTTATCATTGAATGCGACACGGTTGTTCTGTGCGCCGGTCAGGAACCGCGACGCGATCTTGCAGATGAGCTGGAAGCCACAGGCCGAAAAGTTCATGTGATCGGTGGTGCCGATGTCGCCGCCGAACTGGATGCAAAGCGCGCAATCAATCAAGGTGCTCGTCTGGCTGCAGAACTGTAGCTATTCGGGCAGACCAACATCTCGTAAGGTGTCTAGCCAGTAGGTTTGGTGCTCCTCGCGTTCGACGGGCACCATGTTCTTAAGGCGTGAAATAGTTAGTCCTGGCATTGCATCGAGTACTTCGTCCAACGCTTTTCTCGCTTCCTCTTTTCGGCCTAGGCGAGCATTTGAAGCGACGATCTGACGTAACGCTGGGCCATAATTTGGTTGAATTCGAAGCATTTTGACTGCGTTTTGAAGAACTGCTTCATGATCACCGTGAAGAAAAAGAGCAATTCCTTTCCCAGACATCCAAATGGACCGGGTCGGGTCGGCAGGGCTGAGCGAAATTGCTGTTTCGTATGCCGTCAGAGTCCTTTCCAAGTCACCCTGGCAACCTCGCATCGTCGCTGTGAACCCATATGCACTTGCGCAATTGGGGTTCACTTCAATTGCAGCCTCTAATCTTTCAAAGCATTCGTCGTATCTGCGCTGAAATCCCGCGGCCAATCCTAAAACCGCTAAGGCGCTCGCATCAAATGCATCCAATTCCGCTGCTCGACGCGCGGCAACTTCGGCCTCGCGAATGGTGCGCAAGGGATCATCGCTCCAGTCATTCAGCATCTTATGAAAGTGACACCAAGCCATCGAGC
>JAPPOI010000120.1 GCA_028818055.1 Boseongicola sp. | reverse complement strand
CGTATGGGAGCGTGGGGTTGGTGTAACTCTGGCCTCGGGGTCGTCGTCCTGCGCTGTAGCCGTTGCAGCCGCTCGCCGCGGACTGACTGGCCGCGACGTCAGGATTGATCTTGATGGAGGCCAGTTGCGGATCGAATGGCGTGATGACGGTGTCTGGATGACGGGCCCGACGACGCATGTCTTTTCCGGCACATTGACCGATGCCTATCTGGAGCAGTTCTGATGGACAGGACTGCGCCGAAGTTCACCACCCTTGGATGTCGGCTGAACGCCTACGAAACCGAAGCGATGCGCGAAATGGCTGCGACAGCAGGCCTATCTGATGCGGTTATCGTCAACACGTGCGCCGTTACCTCCGAAGCCGTTCGGAAATCGCAAAAAGAAATTCGACGTCTTCGCCGTGAGAATCCCAATGCCCGTGTCATCGTTACGGGATGCGCCGCACAGACCGAGCCTGAGCGATTTTCGCAAATGAACGAAGTTGATCTGGTCTTGGGCAACACTGAAAAGATGGCGCCTGAAACTTGGCAAAAGGCGGCGGACTTCATTGGAGAAGTCGAGCGGGTTCAGGTCGATGATATTATGTCGGTCACAGAAACAGCGGGTCATCTGATCGATGGTTTTGGCCGCCACCGCGCCTATGTTCAGGTCCAGAATGGCTGTGATCATCGCTGCACTTTCTGCATCATTCCGTTCGGTCGCGGAAATTCGCGATCTGTTGCGGCAGGCGTCGTTGTAGATCAGATCAAAAGACTGGTCGATCGGGGCTTCAACGAGGTGGTGCTTACCGGAGTCGACTTGACAAGTTGGGGCGCTGACTTGCCGGGCGAACCCAAGCTTGGCGATCTTGTGCGCCGCATATTGAAGCTTGTTCCTGACCTTCCAAGGCTTCGGATTAGTTCAATTGACTCGATCGAAGTCGACAATGCTCTTTTGGAAGCCATTGCGACCGAAAATCGATTGATGCCGCATTTGCACCTATCGCTTCAGGCTGGGGACGACCTGATCCTCAAACGCATGAAGCGACGGCACTTGCGCGACGATGCTATTCGATTTTGTGAAGACGCACGTACACTACGACCCGACATAACGTTTGGCGCAGACATAATCGCAGGTTTCCCCACCGAAACCGCTGAAATGTTCGAAAATTCAATCAGGCTGGTAAAAGATTGCGACCTGACGTGGCTGCATGTCTTTCCATATTCACCGCGCCCTGGGACACCAGCCGCTCGAATGCCGCAGGTTGACGGGAAAACAATTAAATCTCGCGCGGCCAAACTTCGCGCTTTGGGCGACAAGGCAGCTGTGGAACATCTGGACGGTCAAATTGGCAAAAATCACAAGGTTCTTGTCGAGACGCCCAATATCGGTCGCACTGAACAGTTCGCAGAGGTTGAGTTCAGCGCACCTCAGCCCGAAGGCCAGATTGTCTCGGTCGATATTCTCGGACGCACAGGCACGCGACTAAGCGCATGACGCGCCCGATACTCTATTCCTTCCGAAGATGCCCCTACGCAATGCGCGCACGGTTGGCGATCGCCAGCGCGAATATCGAATGCGAGTTGCGCGAAATTGTCCTTCGCGACAAGGCCCCTGAATTTGTCGCAGCATCACCCAAAGCCACCGTGCCGGTGCTGATCGACGGCGACACGGTCTTGGAGGAAAGCCTCGACATTATGCTGTGGGCGCTCCACCAGAATGATCTAGAGAGCTGGCTTCAGATGCCGCAAGAAGGCCATGATCTTATCGCAACAATGACGGAACAAGGTGGGCCATTCAAATCCGCGCTTGATCACTACAAGTATGCCTCGCGTTACGCCGATATCGATGCCAGCGCTGAACGCGATCGAGCATCAATTCATCTGTCGTCGATTGAGTCGCAACTCGTTGATCAGAAATGGCTTTTTGGCGAAAATCCATCACTCGCCGACATGGCGATCTTGACCTTTATCCGGCAATTCGCTCACGTCGATTTGGATTGGTTCAACAGACAGCCTTGGCCAAATGTTCAAAGGTGGTTGGAGGACTTCAAGTCCTCAGATCGCTTTCGTAATGTGATGCAGAAGTATCCGAAATGGCAGAACGGGGATCCGGTTACGCTGTTTCCGCAATGAAGGAATAATCTCATGGGCCTCAAACTACTGCATAGCGGATCGTCGCCTTACGTTCGCAAGGTAATGGTCCTGCTTCATGAAACCGGACTGGTTGATCAGGTCGAACTCATTCCCGGCAGTGGAACACCCCTTGCGCCGAACGAGGCGACTGTTGGTGCCAACCCGATTGGAAAGGTCCCTGTTCTGCTCCGCGATGATGGACCGTCTATCTATGACAGCCGGGTAATCTGCCGGTACCTCGATGATCACGCGGGCGGAAAATTCTATCCGGCCTCGCGTCTTTGGGAAGTTCTTACTTTGGAGGCGACGGCCGAGGGTATCCTCGATGCTGCGCTCTTGATGGTCTATGAAAATCGTCTGCGTAGTGAAGAGACACGGTCAACCGAGTGGGTTGAGGCACAGTGGGCCAAGATTACGCGGTCATTGGATGCCATCGAAGACCGTTGGATCAGCCACATGCATGGTCCCTTGACGATGGGGCAAATCGCTGTCGCCTGCGCGCTTGGGTACCTGGATTTAAGGCACGATGCGCGTCAATGGCGCGAGGGCCGATTGGCGCTTGCGGCGTGGTTTGCAAAATTTGAGGACCGCGCATCGATGCAAGCCACTCTTCCTGTCGGATAACACGCGGTAATTTTGAGGCGGGTGCGCCCGATTGTCCGCTGGACGACCCTGCTCCGTAGCGTTATCTAGCGCGACTAAAGCGGTCGGATTCTTTCCGACCCATTCATAATGCGCAAAACGCGCGGAACTGAAATGGAGAAACTCGTGTCCCACGCAGACGATCACGAAGGCACCCGTAGAGACTTCCTTTACTACGCCACCGCAGGCGCAGGAACGGTTGCAGCCGGTGCAGCGGTTTGGCCGCTTGTGAACCAGATGAACCCATCCCTTGACGTTCAGGCACTTAGCTCGATCCGCGTTGATGTCGAAGGTCTGGAACCTGGCACTCAATTGACCGTTAAATGGTTGGGAAAACCTGTTTTTATTCGGCGCCGTACTGAAGAAGAGATCGCTGCAGCGCGCGATGTTGATCTTGCAACTCTTCCAGACAACGATTCACGGAACGACAATTTGGGTGCCGCAGCAGACGCAGCTGACGAAAACCGCACGTTGGACGAAGCCGGCGAGTGGCTGGTTCAAATCGGCGTTTGTACGCACCTTGGCTGCGTCCCACTGGGAGACGCAGGCGATTTCGGCGGGTGGTTCTGCCCATGTCACGGCTCGCACTACGATACCTCTGGTCGAATCCGTAAAGGTCCGGCTCCAGAAAACCTGTGGGTGCCTCTCGCTCGTTTTGAAGACGAAACAACAATTCTGCTCGGATAAGGAAGAAACAGATGGCCGGTATACCTCACGACCACTACGAACCGAAATCCGGGGGCGAGAAATGGCTTCACCGCCGCTTGCCAGTGGTTTCTTTGCTTTATGACACACTGATGATCCCTACTCCCAAGAACCTTAACTGGATGTGGATCTGGGGGATCATCCTGACATTTTGTCTGGCGCTGCAGATCGCAACGGGCATCGTGCTTGCGATGCATTACACGCCGCACGTCGACCAAGCATTTGCGAGCGTCGAACACATCATGCGGAACGTGAACGGCGGCTACATGCTGCGGTATCTGCACATGAACGGCGCTTCGCTGTTCTTTATCGCAGTGTATGCTCACATCTTCCGCGGGCTATACTACGGTTCTTACAAAGAGCCGCGTGAAGTCACATGGATCATCGGCATTCTGATATTCGTTCTGATGATGGGCACAGCGTTTATGGGCTACGTCCTTCCTTGGGGACAAATGAGCTTCTGGGGTGCGACCGTTATCACAGGCTTGTTTGGTGCGATCCCATTCGTTGGTGAAGCGATCCAGACATGGCTTTTGGGAGGACCAGCGGTAGATAACGCCACTCTGAACCGCTTCTTTAGCCTGCACTATCTGCTTCCCTTCCTGATCGCTGGGCTGGTGATTGTGCACATTTGGGCCTTCCATACGACAGGCAACAACAACCCAACTGGTGTTGAGGTTCGTCGTGGATCGAAGGAAGAAGCTGCAAAAGACACCGTTCCGTTCTGGCCATATTACGTGATCAAGGACGTGTTCGCGCTTGCCATCATTCTGGCAGTATTCTTCGCAATCGTTGGCTTCATGCCCAACTATCTAGGTCACCCGGACAACTATATCGAAGCAAACCCACTTGTTACGCCAGCGCACATCGTTCCTGAATGGTACTTCTTGCCGTTCTACGCGATCCTGCGTGCATTCACTGGCGACGTTTGGGTTGTGATCATTGCCAACTTCCTGACTGGCGGCATCATCGACGCCAAGTTCTTCGGCGTATTGGCGATGTTTGGCGCGATTGCAGTTATGGCGCTGGCGCCTTGGTTGGATACATCCAGCGTTCGCTCTGGCCGCTACCGCCCAATGTTCAAGTGGTGGTTCTGGCTATTGGTTGCCGACTTCTTCTTCCTGATGTGGCTGGGCGCAATGCCGGCAGAAGAACCTTATGCGACCTTCTCTTTGATCGGTTCAGCTTACTGGTTCTTCTACTTCCTCGTGATCCTGCCACTATTGGGTGTGATCGAGAAACCATTGCCACAACCGGAAACCATCGAAGCGGCGGTTGCCGCCGACAAGGCTGCCGCAAACGGTGGCGCTGGCGCCGCCGAAGCAACACCAGCGGAATGAAAGGGAACAAGAACATGATCCGTAAGATCGCACTTTCCGCATTCACTGTGATCGGCCTTGTTGCCGGCGGTGCAGCACTAGCGGCGGTAACCGAGAAAAAAGTTGATGACTATGCCTTCTCGTTCGAAGGGCCTTTCGGCACATATGACCAGATGCAGCTACAGCGGGGCCTTCAAGTCTACACTGAGATTTGCGCCGCATGTCATGGCTTGCAGTATGTTCCGTTCCGTGCCTTGGGCTATGACGGTGGACCACACCTGCCAGAAGATCAGGTTCGGGCTTACGCCGAGTTCTATGAGGTCTTTGACCCAGAGCTTGACGACTTCCGTCCAGCGAAACCAACCGACCACTTCCCGCAAAGTGGACTCGAAAGTGCGCCTGACCTTAGCCTGATGGCCAAGGCGCGTGCCGGTTTCAGCGGCCCGTATGGCCTTGGCATCAATCAGCTGTTCAAAGGCATGGGCGGTCCCGAGTACATCGTCTCGCTGCTCGTCGGATACACCGGCGAGGAGAAAGAGGAAGCCGGCACAATCCTGTACGAAAACACCGCATTCGAGGGTGGCTATATCTCAATGTCTCAGCCTTTGTGGGGTGATGACGTGGAGTATGAAGACGGCTCGCCAACCGAGATCGAGGATCTCGCAAAAGATGTTGCCGCGTTCCTGATGTGGACGGCTGAACCCCAGTTGAATGCACGGAAAGAAGCCGGCTTCATTGCCGTCGTCTTCCTGATTGTACTGAGCGCTCTTCTCTATCTAACGAACAAGCGCATTTGGGCACCAATCAAGAAAGGCAAGGCTGCAACGCCTGCTGAGTAATCTCTTTGTAAGCATTGAGAAACGCGTCCTGCATTGCAGGGCGCGTTTTTCTTTTGGTCACGCACTAGAAATTTGATCAAATTTCGTGTTGCTGGCATTTGAAGATTGCAGCTAGGGTCGACTCGTCCATTTTTTTCGGTGAATTATGCTCATTGGCATATTGAAATGCGGTCACTTCGCGCGTCAGGAAGGGGTCCCTTACCGGGACTATGATGTGCTTTATGCGGACCTTCTAAAAGACCAAGGTCTGACGTTTCGGGGATGGGACGTCATAGACATGGAGTTTCCGGAAAGCGTTCACGACGCCGACGGGTGGCTGTTGTCGGGTTCACGCCACGGCGCTTATGACGACTTGCCATTTATTCCCCCTCTCGAAGAATTCGTTCGCGATGCATATGCCGCGAAGATCCCGATCGTAGGTATCTGCTTTGGGCATCAGATCATGGCAAAGGCGTTTGGTGGAACAGTCGTAAAGTTCGATGGTGGATGGGGCGTGGGAAATACCAAGTATAATTTCGAAGGTCGCGAGCTTGCACTGAACGCGTTTCATCAGGATCAGGTGATCGAGCCCCCGAAGAACGCTCAGACCATCGCTTCGACCGAGTTCTGCAAGCACGCGGCATTTGCCTACGATGGCTCTGCCATCTCCATCCAACCTCACCCTGAGTTTGGATTAACCGAGATGACCACACTTCTGGATGAACGAGCGCCCAAGATCATGTCGCAGGAACTTATCGACGACGCGCGAACACGTCTCAATGCGCCGGACAACAACCAAGAGGTCGCCGACATGATCGGTGCGTTTTTCCGAGGTGAAAATAATGTCTGATTGGCTGAAATCGATACCGAGTGCTGCTTCGGAATACCTAAGCGGGCACAAACTGGATGAGGTCGAATGCCTGATCCCGGACCTGTCGGGCATCGCGCGAGGCAAAGCCATGCCCGCGACGAAATTTGCGACGCAAGAACAGTTCTATCTGCCGAACTCAATCTTTTTCCAGACCATCACTGGCGGATGGGGCGAAGCAGCTGGAGACGAAGGTTTCACTGAACCTGACATGGTATTGAAGCCTGATTTCGAAACAGCAACAGCCGCCCCTTGGACAGCAGACTGGACCCTCCAGGTAATTCATGACGCGTTTACGAAGGCTGGCGAGCCC
>JAPPOI010000181.1 GCA_028818055.1 Boseongicola sp. | reverse complement strand
CCTTGCACCGGCTCAATAATGACGGCGGCCGTATCAGGAGTAAGAGCGGCCTTCAGGCCGTCGTGATCGCCGAAGTCGACATGTTCAAACCCTGGCAAAAGCGGGCCAAAGCCCTTCGCCATTTTCTCGGACCCGGCCGCCGCGATGCCCGCTGAAGACCGCCCATGGAATGACCCGGTGAAGGCGATGATCTTGGAGCGATCTTCGCCCTTATCGTGCCAGTACTTACGCGCCATTTTGACGGCAAGTTCACAGGACTCCGTACCGGAGTTTGTGAAAAACACGGTGTCTGCGAAGGTGGCATCTACAAGCCGGTCTGCCAGTTCCTGCTGACCATCGACGTGATACAAGTTCGACGTGTGCCACAGTTTGCCGGCTTGGGTGGTCAAAGCATCGACCAAGGCCGGATGGGCGTGTCCAAGCGAACAAACGGCGATGCCCGCGCCCAGGTCCAGATATCGGGTACCGTCGCGATCGATCAGCCAGCTGCCTTCACCTTTTTCGAAGGTCATTGGTGCCCGGTTATACGTCGGTAGGATCGCAGGTATCATTGTCGGAACCCTTTGGAATAGAGGCCTGAGAGGTGCCAGTGGCGAAACGGCCTGTCAATGTTTAGGAAGTGATGTGAAAAGACAAAAGGAGACGGTGCGCTTTATCAGCGTCGGCGTCGGATCAGTTTTGTCGCATTCTTCATCATGCGCGCGGTCTTACAATGGATGTTTCCGGCGCGCAACAAATTGCTTTTGATCGAATGCTCCCTTGTCGCGCTGGCGCGTGATGCTTAGTATGCAGTGTTCCTGTAAAGACCGAGGTTGAGCATGTCCTGGACAGACGAGCGCGTAGAACTCTTGAAAAAGATGTGGGGCGAAGGCCAGTCGGCCAGCCAGATCGCCAAAGAATTGGGCGGCGTGACCCGTAACGCCGTGATTGGCAAGGTACATCGCCTTGGTCTGTCGAACCGCGCCACTGCGGCATCGACGCCAGCGCCTGAGAAGAAGGCTGCTAAGCCCGCTGCGTCCAAAGCCAAGGCCGCACCGAAATCTGCACCCAAGGAAAAGGTTGTTGAGGTGACCGTTGCACCGCGCAAGCCGATTGTGCCGGCTGGTCAGCCATTGCCACCGCAGCCTTCTGCAAACGAGATCAGCCCAGAGGCGCTTGCGAACGTGCGCGAGGTCGAAAAGACATCGAAGAAGATCAGCCTGATGGAGCTGACCGAGCGGACCTGCAAATGGCCGATCGGCGACCCAGCCACCGAGGACTTCTGGTTCTGCGGATTGTCTGTACAGCAAGGTAAGCCATATTGCGAAGCGCACGTTGGCGTGGCCTTCCAGCCAATGTCCAGTCGCCGCGATCGCCGCCGCTAAATCAACAAAAAGTCAGTTGACCTTCCCGTACGTGGAAGCCTTAGCAATTCCCTAAACAAGGGAAGCGTTGTCATATGCGAATGTTATTTATTGCTGTTGCCGTCCTTGGCGCCGGTGGACTTGGATTTTGGTTCTTCGCACCACAAAGCGAAGACGTCGTAAGTCAGGAGCAAGTGAGCGGCGAAGCAATCGTAGAAATCGAGTTGCCTTCTTTGCTTTCTGCGAATGCCTCGGCAGGAAAGACAGCGTTTGAATCGGTATGTGCCGATTGTCACGGCATAAATGCGGTTGGCAAAGTCGGACTCGCTCCGCCGCTGGTGCACATCATCTATGAGCCTTCACATCACGCCGATGAAGCATTTCAGAGAGCGGTTGCGCTTGGCGTGCGCGGTCATCATTGGCCGTTTGGGAATATGCCCCCTGTTGAGGGTCTGACGCGTGGAGATGTAGCGATGATCATTGCGTACGTACGAGAGCTTCAAGTCGCGAACGGTATCGAGTGAAACGGTTCTTTGGAGGCAACATCATGAAAGTTTTCGGTTTTGCTGTTTTGGCGATCGCACCGGTGATCGTCTTTGCTTCAAGGGAATTCGGGTACGCCTCGCACCGGATCGACGACGCAGATATTCAAATTGGGGAAACTCTTTACGGCGAGTATTGCGCCGCTTGCCATGGCAAGAACCTTGAAGGTCAGCCGAATTGGCAAATCCCACTTGATGATGGCACGATGCCCGCGCCACCGCATGATGCCAGCGGGCACACGTGGCATCACGGTAATGACCAGTTGTTTCGCTATACGTTGCTTGGCGGCGAGATGGCGCTGGCAGAACAGGGCATATCAAACTTCAAAAGCGGCATGCCCGGGTTCGCAGAAGAGCTTAGTGAACAGGAAATCTGGAACATTTTGGCCTTCATCCGCTCGACGTGGCCAGAACGAATTCAGGACATCCAAGCCTCGCGGAGTCGGCCACACAACTAAATGAAATAGAAATGCGCCAGACTTTACGACACGCGGTAAAGTCCGGCGCATTCTCACCTAAAGCAGGGCTTCCTCCAACTCGGCTATCGAATAGCCCAGAGCCTCCATCCCTGCTTCGAGGTGATCGGCAAAATGGGGAGTGCCGATCAGGTAATCTGCGGTTGGCGTGACAGCCTCTTGCCGGGCGACGGTCATGGCTTCTTCCAAATTTTCAGGTTGGAAGCTTTCGCGCCCGATCCACATGACCGCGATCAGACTGACGCATTCGTCCACATTAAGCGCTTCGATAAATGCCCTGAGTTCGGCCTCGCCGCGCTCCAATTCGTGGCCATATAGAATGACTTGCGCCACTTTTGGCGGTGCAATTTCCAGCATAGTGTCACCTCTCGCAAACTCTGATGGTTTGAAGTTTGGCGGCAAATGCGGGCTTCCCCCATGATTTAGATCAACTCAAATCCAAGTTGATACAGGTCAATGACGTACCCTTGGCGATCTGGTGTACCAGATCGAACGCAAGGGGAGCGGACTTATGCAGAAGCAAAATACGGCACCAAAGGAAGTCGAGCCGAAGGAAAATGTGGCCCAGATCATCGGTTTCGAGCAGGGCGAGTATCCCTATGCGGAAAAGCTCAAACGCGCCGACTATGAGGCCGAAAAGTCGGAACTGCAGGTCGAGCTTCTGAAAGTGCAGCACTGGCTGCAGGAAACACAACAGAAGATCGTGATGCTTTTCGAGGGGCGAGATGCCGCCGGTAAGGGTGGCACAATCAAACGGTTTACCGAGCATCTGAACCCCAGAACCGCGCGCGTTGTTGCACTGAACAAACCCAACGAAGAAGAGCGTGGTCAGTGGTTTTTTCAACGCTATATCAAACACTTACCAACGTCTGGCGAAATGGTTTTGTATGACCGGTCATGGTACAATCGCGCGGGCGTCGAGCGGGTTATGGATTTCTGCGAACCGACAGAATACCTGGAGTTCATGCGCCAAACTCCGGAGATTGAGCGGATGTTGGTCCGCAGCGGTATCAGGCTGTTCAAATACTGGTTCTCGGTCACTCAGGACGAGCAAAAGGCGCGTTTTGAATCTCGTGAAACCGATCCCCTGAAACGTTGGAAACTGTCGCCCATCGATCGGGCGAGCTTGAACAAGTGGGACGACTATACCGAAGCCAAGGAAGCGATGTTTTTCTATACCGACACTGCCGACGCGCCGTGGACAGTGATCCGGTCAAACGACAAGAAGCGGGCGCGCATCAATTGCATGCGTCATTTCTTGTCGATGCTGGACTACCCTGACAAAGACCCAAAGATCGCAAAGCAGCCGGATCCGAAGATTGTGCATCACGCCGAGCATGTCGTGCGCGCATCGGATCATATTCTGGCATCGTCCTTACACCCGAAAACCCGCCGACGCTGAGGGCACTTTCGCTGCTGCCCACGACGCGTTATCAGCGCGGATATGAGCAATCCGCCTGATCTTCGCCCCGATCTTGCACGCGCCGCTGTTCCAAGCGAGCGCGCCGAAGGACAACCCACAATTGGCATGGTGTCGTTGGGGTGTCCAAAAGCATTGGTCGATAGCGAACGCATTCTGACCCGATTGCGCGCCGAAGGTTACGCCATCAGTCCCGATTACTCGGGTGCAGAAGCGGTGATCGTGAATACTTGCGGCTTTCTGGACAGCGCCAAGGCAGAAAGCCTGGATGCCATCGGCGAAGCCCTTCAAGAAAACGGCCGTGTGATCGTGACCGGGTGTCTGGGTGCCGAACCCGAATACATCACCGGCGCACATCCCAAAGTGCTGGCTGTGACGGGGCCACATCAATACGAACAGGTCTTGGACGCCGTCCATCATGCTGTTCCGCCAGCGCCTGACCCGTTCGTTGATTTGCTGCCAGCCCAAGGCATCAAGCTTACGCCAAGGCACTACAGCTACTTGAAGATTTCGGAAGGCTGCAACCACGCGTGCAAATTCTGCATTATCCCGGATATGCGCGGAAAACTGACGTCACGGCCCGCCCGCGCCGTGATGCGAGAAGCTGAAAAGCTGGTCGAAAACGGCGTCAAAGAGCTTCTTGTCATCAGCCAAGACACTTCAGCTTATGGGACAGACTGGCGCGACCGCGAATCCAAGTTCCCAATCGTCGACCTTGCACGTGATCTGGGCACGCTCGGTGCGTGGGTCCGGCTTCATTACGTCTATCCTTACCCGCATGTTCGCGAGTTGGTTCCCCTTATGGAGACGGGATCAGTTCTGCCTTATCTGGATATTCCGTTTCAGCACGCCCACCCCGACACGTTGAAGCGCATGGCACGTCCTGCAGCGGCAGCGCGTACTTTGGACGAGATCGCGGCGTGGCGCTCGGTTTGCCCCGACATCACGCTTCGCTCAACGTTTATTGTCGGTTACCCGGGCGAAACCGAAGACGAATTCCAAACCTTGTTGGATTGGTTGGACGAGGCGCAGCTGGATCGGGTCGGATGCTTCCAATACGAAAACGTTGACGGAGCCCGATCAAACGCCTTGCCAGACCATGTGGATGAAGAGATCAAGGCAGACCGCTTCCATCGCTTCATGGAGAAGGCCCAAGCAATATCCGAAGCGAAATTGGCTGCCAAAGTTGGGCAGACGATTGATGTAATTGTTGACGACATTGATGACGAAGGAATTGCAACGTGTCGCACCATGGCAGACGCACCGGAGATCGATGGCAATCTGTTCATCGATGAAGGAACTGAAGAGTTGTCGCCGGGCGATATCGTTTCTGTCGAAGTTGACGAAGCGAGCGAATATGACCTTTGGGGCAAGCTCACACCCTGATTATCGCTGTCCACCAATTGGTGCCGTCAGGTGGAAAGATAGATCCGGTACAGAATGACGACCCAGGCGATTCCTGCAGCAATTGCCGTCAAAAACACGCCTGCGCTACCAGCATCCTTGGCCTGCCCGGCCAGATGATGTTCGTCTTCCGAGATATAGTCGACAGCCCGTTCAATCGCCGTGTTGAAGGCTTCGGATGCCAAGACTAGCACGCCCAGTGCAAGGATCAGCGCACGTTCCCCGCTTGTAAGCGGCAGAAGGAAGGCAAAGCCAGCGGACGCAAAATTTGCCCACACCCACGATCTGAACGAGTGCTCCTCGACCCAAGCTAACTTGATGCCGGCCCAGCTCCAGATTGTGCGCCATTTCAAACGGCGAAAGAAATCAAGGACTACGTTCATGAACTTGTGATGGCCTATAGAGCCTTCCACCGTCAATCCAGTCGATTAGCGTGACCTTGCAACTGTCTGCTGAACAACACGAATGCGATCCGCATTGGGTGGGTGGGTTCCCAGGAATTGGTCACCCGGATCAGATGCACGCTGGAAGTACTGAACGCCAACAAGCGGATCGTAGCCAGCACGCAGTGCAATCCTTGCACCAAGCGAATCCGCTTCAAGTTCAAAATTTTTCGAGAACCGGCGCGCTCCGATCGTGCCACCAATGTTTTGCGCGGCTTCGACACCCCCCGCATCGAGGCCTGCCAACCGTCCAAGAATGGTTCCGAAGATCACACCTGCGGTTGCAGAATTCTGCACTTGGGGGATGTGGCCTTCGATATGGTGTGCGGCTTCGTGCGACAGTGCGAACGCGAGCTCATCACGGTTGCGCATGGCTTCAAAAAGCGCGGGCGTGAACCCAATGATCGGCCGACCCGATTTATCAAGGGTCTGATAGGCGTTGGGCGGAAGGCCCGGTCGGTCGTCGACGATGATGCGGAAGTCACAGTTGGCCCCTGGCCGCATTTCGCGGCACGTCCGCTCGGCCACCGGTTCCACACGTGCCGCCACGATCGCGAAGTCGCGCGATGACTGCGCAGACCCGGAGCGTGTCACGACCGGCGTGGCGGTCGGGGCGCTTCTGGGCGACGACGAGGTTGTCGCAACAGTACAGCCGACCAAGGCAATGAACGCCGTAATACTGATGAAAATCCGCATGAGCTTCACACTCTCCTGTTCGTTCGACGTGAAACCAACCACGGACCCCGTAGAAATGCCATATCAAAGGCTTGCGACGGGTCGCGACAGGCGTCAGTCTGGATATATGTTTACCATTGAACACGAATTCGACGCCACCGTCGTCACCCTGGTGGATGATGCGGCACAATACCGCCAAGAAGACATTACGATCACCGCCTTCGAGGATTGCGTGACGCTGGAACAGTGGGATCCGAACACTGACAAAGTGCACAAAGTCACGATGTCGCTGGGCCAAATTGGCGATTTGACTGCCGCACTCAATTTGCCCGAGGGCGTTTACCAGCGCGCGACATCGCTGAAAAAGGACCAAGGCGCGTGAAAACCGGCTTTTTCTTTGACGAGCGGTGCTTTTGGCTTTCAGGCGGTAATTATGCCTTCATGGCGCCGGTTGGCGGGTTGGTTCAGACTACTTCACCCGGCGGATT
>JAPPOI010000044.1 GCA_028818055.1 Boseongicola sp. | reverse complement strand
TTCTTCAACAGATCGTCAGTTTCAGCTGCGAACCCGACAACCAACTGTGGACGGCCCTTCTTCATTTTGCTGATCGTGGCCAGAATGTCGGGGTTTTCGGCAAACGACAAAGACGGCACTTTGCCTTTTTTGTCTTTCTTGATTTTCGACTGTGATGCTTTTTCGACCTTCCAATCAGCGACCGCAGCCGCACACACGACGGCGTCTGCAGGCAAAAAGCTTTTGACAGCTTTCAACATATCGTCCGCCGACTGAACGTTTGAAATTCGAACACCCTTTGGCATCGGAGCCGTCGCAGGTCCGGTCACAAAGGTAACATCTGCACCCAATGCGCTGAGGGCCTCGGCAATTGCGGTGCCTTGCGCACCTGATGAGCGGTTGGCGATATACCGGACCGGATCAATAGGTTCATGCGTTGGACCCGATGTGACCACGATGTGCTTTCCATTGAGCGGTCCATCAGACAGGCGGGCAGCGATGGCATCGAATATTGCCTGCGGCTCGGCCATACGACCGGGGCCATATTCTCCGCAGGCCATGTCTCCTTCGTCTGGACCAACGCGAGAAATGCCATCACTTTCCAAGGTTGCAACATTGCGTTGGTTGGCGGGGTGTAGCCACATCCGAACGTTCATCGCAGGTGCAACAAGCACCGGTGTGTCGGTGGCCATCAAAAGAGTTGACGCCAAATCATTCGCGTGTCCGCCGGCCATCTTGGCCAGTAGGTCAGCAGTTGCTGGAGCGACAACAACCAAGTCCGCTGACCGGCTGAGTTCGATATGACCCATTTCAGCTTCATCCGTCAGGTCAAAGAGGGCCGTGTACACTTTGTCGCCAGCCAATGCCGACGCAGAAAGAGGCGTCACAAATTCTTCGGCAGCCTTCGTGACGACCGGCGTGACCGAACCTCCAGCTTTTTTGATAAGGCGTATCAATTCCAATGACTTATAGGCCGCAATCCCGCCGCCAATGATCAATAGAACGCGTTTACCGTGAAGCATGAGCCACACCTTTCCTGACCCCATAGGTTTAGGTGTGGCGACCGACCTGTACAAGAGAGCACGAACAAACAAGGGGCTAGCGTTGCAGCCAGCCCCTTTTTCAGGTTTCCGAGGGAAAACTACTTGGTGAGTGGGGCAGAAGGCGGAACTTAGGCGAAGAAGTCCAACATATCCTTCGATTGACCTTCAAGCCTTTTGCGCATCTTTCCGAAAGCCGCGGCTTCCAATTGACGTACGCGCTCTTTGGACAATCCCAGTTCTTGGCCCAGACTTTCAAGGGTACGAGGGTCTTCACGCAGTTTGCGTTCCCGTACGATAAACTGCTCTCGGTCATTCAACGACGTCATTGCGTCGACCAGCCAGCCACGCAAAGTATCGATGTCTTTTTCACGCTCAACCTGTGCCCACTGCTGAGCGTCCTCGTCTTCAAGCGTGTCAATCCATTCGCGCCCATCTTCGTCGGTCGTTTGAGTGGCGTTCAACGAGAAATCGGACCCAGAAAGCCGGCCTTCCATCATTTCAACGTCATGGAGCGGCACGCCGACCTCATCGGAAATCATCTCGCGCAGCGTCTGGCGATCCAAAATTTCGCCACGGGATGCGGCTTCACGCTCGAGGCGGCCCTGAACACGACGAAGGTTGAAAAACAGCGACTTTTGCGAACTAGTCGATCCGGTCCGAACCATTGACCAGTTTCGCATCACATAGTCCTGAATGGATGCTTTGATCCACCAGACCGCATATGTCGAAAACCGAACGCCGCGATCTGGATCGAACTTGTCGGCCGCCTTCATCAGGCCGAGGCCAGCTTCCTGAACCAGATCATTCATAGGGGCGCCGTAACGCTTGAACTTCGAGGCCATCGAGATGGCAAGACGCATGTATGCATTGATAAGTCGGTGGAGGGCCTCTTCGTCGCGTTCGTCGCGCCAAGCGTAAGCCAAGGCCAGTTCGGTTTCAGCATCCAGAAGTTCGGCGCGCATGGCGCGACGCGTAAGAGTCTGATCGTTGAAGCCATCGAGGGCCATTGTGTGCTCCCTATCAGCGCAAAGAATTTGTCTTTTGTTGATAGGTACGGACCCACGCCAAGTTTGGATCAAAGTTTTCAGACGACATTGCTTGAAGCAAACCGGCCGTGGGCACAACTGTTAACCCGGCTTTAACTACGATGACATTTGATGACCAAAATTCTGTCGAAGTGAATGGTCGCAAAAAGCTATACAGTCGCCTTTGAGGGCATCGAGGCGCAGCTGGTCGAAGTCCAGTGTGCGCTTGCTCCAGGACTTCCGGGATTTTCGATCGTTGGGTTACCGGACAAGGCAGTTTCAGAGGCGCGGGATCGCATTCGCGCCGCACTGACTGCGATGTCGATCGCATTGCCGTCAAAGCGGATAACAGTGAACCTTTCGCCCGCAGACTTGCCAAAGGAAGGCTCATACTTCGACCTACCAATTGCTTTAGCACTGCTTGCTGCTATCGAAATCATACCTGCAGAACTGGTCGAAGATTTCGTTGCACTTGGTGAACTGTCTCTCGATGGAGCGCTCGTGCCAGTGGCCGGGGCACTTCCAGCAGCATTGGCCGCCGCCGAGGCGCAACGCAAACTTTTGTGCCCCGAAGGATCAGGAGCCGAGGCTGCATGGGTCACAGAAACGGGCGTCGTCGCCGCAACCAGTTTGGCCGATGCAGTGGCACATTTGACGGGAACGCGAACAATCGCATTGTCTGAGGCCGGGGAACTGAGTGAGCCGCCCGCGTGCCCCGATCTTGCAGATGTAAAGGGACAGGAACGCGCAAAGCGCGCGCTTGAGATTTCTGCAGCAGGCCGACATCACCTTTTGTTGGTCGGATCGCCAGGAAGCGGGAAATCGATGTTGGCGGCCCGTTTACCAGGGCTTTTACCCGAATTGACGCCAACCGAAGCGCTGGAAACGTCACTCGTCCACTCCCGTGCGGGCATGATCGCCTCTGGGGGGATATCACGGCATCGTCCCTATCGCGCGCCACATCACACGGCATCCATGGCGGCCATCGTCGGTGGCGGCAAAGGCGCGCTGCCGGGCGAAATCAGCTTGGCTCACAACGGTGTCTTGTTCATGGATGAATTTCCAGAGTTTCCGCGCGGAGTTCTTGAGACACTACGCCAGCCTATTGAGACAGGAGACGTCACGGTTGCCCGCGCGAATGCCCACGTTCAGTACCCTTGCCGCTTCATGTTGGTCGCAGCGGCAAACCCATGCCGTTGCGGGCATCTTTTCGACGCCGGGCGCGCATGCAACCGGGCACCGGGTTGTGGGGATGATTACATGGGCCGGATTTCCGGCCCATTGATGGACCGATTTGATTTACGAGTTGAGGTTCCCCCGGTGGCATTCGCTGACCTCGATTTGCCGGACCGCGGAAACGAGCAGTCGTCTGACGTCTCAAAACGCGTGGCGGCTGCGCGCCAGCGACAGACCGATCGATACGCAGAACATCCGTCTGTCCGAACCACTGCGGACGCGGCAGGCACACTGCTGCCCGAAATTGCGGCACCCGATACCGCCGGCCGAGTCCTTTTAAAGCAGGCAGCCGAGCGCATTGGTCTGTCGGCTCGCGGTTACCATCGTGTTCTTCGAGTGGCGCGAACGATCGCAGATCTCGCCGAGAGCAAAACCGTCGAACGTCAGCACATCGCAGAAGCGCTCAGTTTTCGTCTTTCAGCTTCTTCGGGTTAGCGCGTGCGGCGCGCCTCGATCGCATCCCAAATGGCACCTGCCACGTTAATGTCATCGAAGCGTTCCAGCTCTTGAATGCCGGTTGGTGAGGTGACGTTGATCTCGGTCAGATAGTCGCCAATCACATCGATCCCGACGAAAACCTGGCCCTTTTCGCGCAAAAGCGGTCCAATCGCTGCGCAAATTTCCTGATCACGTGCGGTCAGACCGATCTTCTCGGCCCGTCCGCCAACGTGGAGGTTTGACCGGGTTTCTCCTGCCGGTGGCACACGGTTGATCGCTCCAACAGGCATTCCATCGACAAGGATAATCCGTTTGTCGCCGTTCGAGACATCGGGAACGAACGCCTGTGCAATAAGAGGTTCGCGATTTCGTTCGATGAACATCTCGTGCAAGCTCACCAAGTTCCGATCTTCGGGTGTCAGATTGAAAACGCCGGCACCACCGTTTCCGTAAAGTGGCTTCAGTATCATGTCACCGTGACGCTGACGAAACGCACGTATCGTATCTAGGTCTCTGGCGATGGTGGTGGCTGGGGTCAATTCCGGGAACTGAAGCACCAGCAGTTTCTCTGGATAGTTTCGCACCCAAAACGGGTCATTCACGACTTGGGTAGTGGCGGGCAACATCTCGAGAATATGAGTCGTCGTAATGTATCCCATGTCGAATGGCGGATCCTGACGCAGCCAGACGACATCAAAATCGGCAAGATCGACGGTAACCAAATCGCCAAGTGAGTAATGGTTGCCTTTTTCGCGACGGACGGTCAGAGGCCATCCAGTTGCGCGAACTTTGTTCTCGTCCCAACTTAATTTGTCGGGAGTATAGTAGAACAATTCGTCGCCACGCGCCTGCGCTTCCTCTGCTATGCGGAAGGTTGAGTCCGCATCTATATCTATTGGACCAATTGGGTCCATCTGGATTGCCACACGCATTGGGCTGACCTCACTCGGTTGTCGCTCAGACTATTTGGCCGATCCGAAGCCGGTCTTCAATGTGCAGCAATCAAACTTTGTCTGTGCGCACGTCACACCGAGATGTTTTCGTGGATCTCGACCCGGCCATGTTTATTTACCGCCGCCAGATCGATGCGCAGGTCCAAATCCCGATGTGAACCCTGAGTGAGAGCGAATTCTTCCGCTGTCTGCATTACGCGATCCAGTTGCCTCGCGCTCAGACGGGTGGCCGCAGATGCGCAAGTAGCAGCCAATTTCACCTCAACAAAAATGAGCGTGCCACGTTGCCTGAAGACCAGATCGATTTCACCAGCTGTCCCCCGCCACCTTCTTGCGAGCAACGCAGCATCACGTTCACAGTATACTCTTTCGACGCAGTCTTCGGCAGCTAGGCCATTGTGATAGTTGGTTTTTCCCTGAGCATGACAGTTCATCCGGACAGATTATTCGTCGTGTGTTTCCGGCAAGTTAATCTCGACCCAATTCCAAACCCATCTGATAGACGTCCCTTTTGGAAAGTCCGAACGTTTCCGCCACTGAGTTCGCAGCCGCCTTGAGCTTCATCGTCTGTAGCGCTTCCCGAAGTGCAGCTTCAACTTGCTCTGGATCGACAGCAACACTGCCCTTTGCAACGCAAATGACAATTTCGCCTCGCGGCGGGTTAGCATCAAAGTGCTCCAACAATTCGGAGAATGTACCACGACGGATTTCTTCAAACTTTTTTGTGAGTTCGCGACAGACAGATACCTGACGGTCATCACCCAAAGCCTCCTGAGCGGATTGCAGAAACGCATTCAGTCGCTTCGGACTTTCGTAGAAAACAAGTGTGGCGGGAACCGAACCAAGGTCTTCCAGAAACTTGCTGCGCGCACCTTTTGCGGCCGGTGCAAACCCCGCGAAGAGAAACATGTCCGTTGGGAGGGCCGAAGCTGTCAGCGCCGCAAGCACCGCAGATGCACCCGGGACCGGGTACACGGTATGCTCGGCTTCAACTGCAGCACGCCCCAAAACAAACCCCGGATCGGCGATGAGTGGCGTACCGGCTTCCGAGGCGTATGCCACGGATCTACCGTCCTTTAGCTCAGACATGATTTTGGGTCTCATCTGAGGGCCATTGTGGTCGTGATACGCAAGAACGCGTCGACCGTTCAGTGCGATACCGTGGATATCCATTAGCTTGCGCAGTGAACGCGTATCTTCGGCAACAAGAACGTCAGCTGCCGCCAGAACATCAAGCGCACGAAGAGGGATATCGCGTGCATGAC
This sequence comes from Boseongicola sp., assembly GCA_028818055.1. Lineage (GTDB taxonomy): Bacteria > Pseudomonadota > Alphaproteobacteria > Rhodobacterales > Rhodobacteraceae > JAPPOI01. The sequence continues at coordinate 863 of JAPPOI010000044.1, read as the reverse complement.
CGATTGTCACGGAAACATAGTAAAGTCCGTTAGCAAGCGTAGTTTCGTCAATTGAAGGCATCTGGCACTGCTCCGCGATTTACTTGCCTGAGGATTATGCATAGGTTCTCAATCGGGTCCATTGCCGGAATGAAAGGTTGCTCAATGTTCGCGTTTTTGGCGTTTCGTCGGAAGTTATTCACCAGACTAACCGCTGTGTTTGCCGCTGCCTTTCTTGCCGGATGTGACATGCAAATTGGCGGTGGTCCGCTGATCAACACATCACGGGCTGTTCCAGTTGCCTTGTTGGTACCATCAAGTTCACCAAACGGAGCAGAGCTTGCAATTTCACTTGAGAATGCTGCTCGGCTGGCTGTGAGCGACCTCCAAACTGTCGATATTGATTTGCGGATTTACGACACAGGTGGCACCGCTGAAGGAGCGTCACTTGCCGCTGCAGATGCGATTGATGAAGGCGCCAAGATATTCATTGGGCCACTCTTTGGGGAAGCGGCTGCGGCTGCAGGCCAGGTGGCCGCCCAGCGCGGTGTGAATGTCCTGACTTTCTCGAATAACCCCGCAGTGGCGGGCGGAAATGTATTCCTGCTGGGCAACACCTTTCAAAACAGCGCGGATCGCTTGGTCAACTACGCTGTGCGGCAGGGCAAGGGATCGATCTACATTGTGCACGCACAGGATGCCGCAGAAGAGCTTGGGCGCGACTCGATCCAACGAGCTCTACTTGCAAACGGTGGCAGTTTGGCTGGTGTTTCCTCATTCCCGCTGTCGCAACAGGGTGTGATCAACGAAATTCCAAACATCGCTTCCGGCGTGCGTGACACCGGCGCGGCAACAGTTTTCGTCACATCCGGCACGACAGGCGC
>JAPPOI010000446.1 GCA_028818055.1 Boseongicola sp. | reverse complement strand
ATATTCGGGTCTTTAGCAGGGGCCGCCTTCATGGTGGTGCTGCCGGTCGTATTGAAGGTTGTCGGAGCGGATTGGCTCGGATGGCAGGATGATTTGGTCGCTCACTTCCAGCTTGTGATCGTCGGTGCGCTTATCATGGGATTTTTGATTGTTGAGCCTCACGGGCTCGCACAGCTTTGGCGGTTGGCCAAGGAAAAACTGAGATTGTGGCCCTTCCCGCATTAGGGCCGCGAAACCATAACCAGGGAGGAAGATAATGAAAAAGCTTCTTGCAACAGCGTTGGTTGCCGCGAGTTTTGCGGTGCCTGCGCAGGCGGATCTTAAGTTTCCGTCACTTGACTACAGAACGGGTCCGTTCGCGGCGGGGGGCATTCCCTTTGCTGACGGATACTCGGACTATTTGACGCTTCTCAATGAGCGTGACGGCGGTATCGGAGGGGTCAAAATCTCGAACCCCACCTGTGAAACTGCCTACAACACCGAAAAGGGCGTTGAGTGCTACGAGGCACTGAAAGAGGACGCGCTGGTTTTCCAGCCGCTTTCAACCGGCATCACTTATCAGTTGATCCCGAAAGCAAGCGTTGACCAGATCCCGATCCACTCAATGGGATACGGCCGGACATCGGCAGCCAACGGTAAAGTCTTCGAGTGGGTGTTCAACTACCCAACCAACTATTGGAACGGTGCTTCGATCGGTGTGAACCACATGCTCGACGAAAATGGTGGCGACATGTCGGGCAAGAAAGTCATCTTGCTTCACTTCAATGGAGCCTACGGCAAAGAGCCTATCCCAACACTTGAGGCGTTGTCGGCCAAACACGGCTTCGAATTCTCAGCCATTCCAATTGACTACCCAGGTCAGGAGCAAAAGTCGCAGTGGCTGCAAATTCGCCGTGAACGTCCTGACTATATCCTGTTCTGGGGATGGGGCGTCATGAACCAGGTCGCTGTTCAGGAAGCCGCAAACATCCGCTATCCAATGGATCAGTTCATTGGCATCTGGTGGTCGGGTTCGGAGAACGACGTGTTGCCAGCTGGCGACGGAGCCAATGGCTATAAGTCGCTTCAGTTCCACAATGTTGGTAGCGACTATCCAATCTTCGACGACATCCAGAAGTATGTCGTAGATGCTGGTCTTGCTGCTGGTGCAGGTGACCAGATCGGAACGGTTCTCTACAACCGCGGTGTTTATGCAGCGATGCTGGCGGCTGAAGCCGCACGGACCGCCCAAGAGATCCACGGAACTGCCGACATCACCGGCGCAATGATGCGCGATGGCATGGAAGCGTTGGAAATCACTGAAGAGCGGATGGCTGAACTCGGCCTGCCGAACTTTGGACCAACCTTCAGCGTGACTTGTGAAAACCACGGTGGTCGTGGCCCAGCGGCTATTGGCCAGTGGGACGCCAGTGCGAAGCAGTGGAAACTGGTCACAGACTTCATGGACCCTGACGAAGAAGTCGTGAGCGCACTGATCATGCAAGACTCGGCTGCATTTGCTGCCGAAAACAACATCGAAGAGCGGTGTAACTAAGACCGACGCTCCGGCCCGCTTGTTTGGGCCGGAGCAATCCACGGAGAGTTTTTATGCTGGATGCCGCAAAAACCGAGACCCCACTTCTGGAGGTCAACAATATCGAGGTGATCTACAATCACGTGATCCTCGTTCTGAAAGGCGTAAGCCTATCGGTTCAAGAAGGCGGCATCACGGCGCTATTGGGAGGCAATGGAGCGGGCAAGACGACCACGCTCAAGGCGATCTCAAACCTACTGAAATCCGAACGCGGCGACGTGACCAAAGGGTCGATCTCGTATCGAGGTACGGATGTTCAGAACCTCGATCCGGCGGCATTGGTGAAGAGGGGTGTCATTCAGGTTATGGAAGGGCGCCATTGTTTCGAGCACCTGACCGTCGAGGAAAACCTGCTGACTGGTGCTTACACACGTCGCGACGGCGGCACAAAGATCAACGACGATCTCGAGCTTGTTTACAATTACTTTCCCCGCCTGAAAGACCGCCGCAAAAGCCAAGCGGGATATACATCGGGCGGCGAGCAACAAATGTGTGCCATTGGCCGCGCGCTGATGAGCCGACCAGAAACCATCTTGCTGGATGAGCCGTCCATGGGACTGGCCCCGCAGCTGGTAGAAGAGATTTTTGGAATCGTCAAAAATCTGAATGAGCAAGAGGGTGTGAGTTTCCTTCTGGCGGAACAGAACACCAACGTGGCACTTCGGTTTGCCCATTACGGCTACATCCTGGAGTCTGGGCGCGTGGTGATGGATGGCCCTGCTGACGAACTGCGCGAGAACCCGGACGTCAAGGAATTCTATCTGGGCATGTCAGATGAAGGACGGAAATCGTTTCGTGACGTGCGGTCTTATCGTCGTCGTAAAAGGTGGTTGAGTTGATGAACTACACGGCTGAAGAACAGCGGTCACAGGACGAACGGCACGCAGACCAGCTCGGTCAATTGCGGGGCGTCCTTGGCAAAGACAGTTTCGATTTCTCAGAACTGTCCAGTCTTCCGCTATTGCGAAAATCAGATCTTATCAGCGCACAAGCGAAGGCACCGCCGTTCGGTGCAATTGCCGCCAAAAACGTATCGCGTGTCTATCAGTCACCTGGTCCAATCTACGAGCCGGGCGGGACGGGGCATGACTGGTGGCGCATTGGGCGCTTCTTGAATGCCTCCGGCGTCGGCGCCGATGACATTGTCCTCAACACCTTCAGCTATCACTTTACTCCTGCCGGCGCGATGTTTGAAAACGCAGCTGAAGCGGTCGGAGCCAGTGTTTTTGCTGCCGGCCCGGGCCAAACCGTACAACAGGCCGAGGTCGCTGCTTTTCTTGGCGCGACGACATACGCCGGAACGCCAGATTTTCTGGGCGCTATTTTATCCAAGGCAGATGAATTCGATTTGGATGTATCGTCGTTGAACAAGGCGACTGTCAGCGCTGGACCGCTATTTCCGCACATTCGACAGGGATACGCTGATCGCGGGATCACGTGCAGGCAGTGTTATGCAACGGCCGATATTGGCCTGATTGCGTATGAGACCGAAGCACTGGATGGTATGGTCGTCGATGAAAGTGTGATTGTCGAAATCGTAACACCCGGAACTGGCGATCCAGTCGAGCCGGGGGACATCGGTGAATTGGTCGTTACGGTTCTGAATCCAGACTATCCGTTGGTTCGTTTTGCAACAGGCGATTTGAGCAGTGTGATGCCTGGCCAAAGTCCATGTGGGCGAACAAACATGCGCATTGCCGGATGGAAGGGGCGTGCAGATCAAGCCACTAAAGTTAAGGGCATGTTCGTAAGACCGGAACAAGTCGCACGTTTGGTCGAACGCCACCCGGAAATCCATAAGGCCCGCGTTGAAGTGGGGCACGACGGTGCATCGGATACATTGACTGTAAAGCTCGAAACGGATAGGACAGAAAAGCTTACCTATTCGGACTCGGTCAAAGAGCTTTTGAAGCTTCGCGCCGATGTCGAATTGTTCGAAAAAGGACAGTTGCCGCGTGACGGTCTCGTAATCGCAGACCTGCGCCCAGTGGAGGGATAAATGACCGAGATCGTGATTGCAGGCGCTGCTCGTACTCCGATGGGCGGCTTTCAAGGGGCTTTGGAGGGCGAGACCGCGCCGAAGTTGGGTTCGGTCGCAATTGCTGCGGCGATCGCGAATGCTGGCGCAAATGCTGCTGATGTTGACGAAGTGCTGATGGGTTGCGTCTTGCCGGCGGGACTTGGACAGGCACCTGCGCGTCAGGCGGCCTTGGGTGCTGGGCTCGAACAATCGGTTCCTTGTACGACAGTGAACAAGGTTTGCGGGTCGGGCATGAAAACTGTGATGATTGCGTACGACCAAATTCGTGCAGGATCGCAGTCGATGATGATCGCCGGTGGGATGGAAAGCATGTCGCAGGCGCCGTATCTGTCGACCAAGACACGTGGAGGCGCTCGACTGGGGCATGCTGAGTTGAAAGACCACATGTTTTTGGACGGGTTGGAAGACGCCTATGAGCCCGGTCGCCTCATGGGATCTTTTGCCGAACTCTGCGCGGAAGAATACCAGTTCACCCGAGAAGAACAGGATGCTTACGCACTTGGGTCGTTGTCCAATGCGCTTGACGCTCAGAAGAGCGGGGCCTTCGATAACGAGATCACTCCCTACGAAGTTGTAGGGCGGAAAAGTACTACAACTGTTTCTGAGGATGAGCAGCCAGGGAACGCCCGGCCAGACAAGATTCCTCAACTAAAACCGGCATTTAAGCGCGATGGAAGCGTGACAGCGGCCAATGCATCGTCTATTTCTGATGGGGCGGCAGCCCTTCTGGTGTCTGATCGCACTGTGGCCGAGGCGAAGGGTTTGAAGGTGCGGGCTCGGATCCTTGGCCACACTAGTCACGCTCAAGAACCTGCGTGGTTCACCACAGCTCCGGTTCCCGCCGCAAAGAAACTTCTTGATAAACTCGGATGGTCAGTCGGCGACGTTGATCTTTGGGAAGTGAATGAAGCCTTCGCGGTTGTGCCAATGGCCTTCATGCGAGAGATGGGTATCTCTCGTGACATCGTAAATGTGAACGGAGGGGCCTGCGCTCTGGGGCATCCGATCGGGGCGTCGGGTACTCGGATTATCGTGACCCTGCTAAATGCGCTTGAATCACGCGGCTTGAAGCGCGGTGTCGCGGCTATCTGCATTGGCGGTGGTGAAGGAACTGCAATCGCTATTGAGCGCATCTGATGGAGATCGGTTCCGGGACTTCGGCCGTAGTCACAGGTGGTGCCTCGGGCTTGGGTGCCGCCGTTACGCGCGCCCTGGCCGAACGCGGAGCTCGCGTGGCCATCTTTGACCTCAATTCTGACGCCGGTCTTGAAGTGGCAAGCGAGATTAGCGGCGTTTTCTGCAATGTGGATGTTACAGATTCAGAGAGCGTTGCAGCGGGATTAGAGAGTGCACGGGCGCGTCACGGCCAAGAACGGATCTGTGTTAATTGCGCCGGGATCGCACCAGCTGCGAAAACTGTCTCGCGCGGTACGGCCCATGATCTTGCAACCTTCCGTCAGGTCATCGACATCAATTTGGTTGGAAGCTTTAATGTGGCCAGCCAATCTGCGGCAGGAATGGTGGCTGATGGTGGCGGTGTTGAAGCCGGTGTCATCATTCACACTGCATCGATTGCAGCTTTCGAAGGGCAGATCGGGCAGGTGGCTTATGCAGCGTCGAAGGGCGGCATCGCCGGTCTGACATTGCCGATGGCGCGCGATCTTGCGCGCGACGGTGTACGTGTCATGGCGATCGCACCCGGCATTTTCGGAACGCCGATGGTGACGTCCATGTCCGAAGAGCTTCAGGAAGCGCTGGCAAGTGGGATCCCAAATCCCGCACGACTGGGTGACCCATCAGAGTTTGCAGCGCTTGCCTGCCACATCATCGAAAACCAATACATGAACGGCACCGTGATCCGCTTGGATGGGGCCGTTCGCTTGGCACCGAGGTAAGTCATGGATTTCGCATTATCTGAAGAGCAGTCTGCAATTTTCGATATGGCACTTGCCTTTGGACAAGAGAACATCGCTCCTCATGCACGAGCTTGGGAAGCGGAAGGCTCGATCCCAAAATCACTTTGGGCCGATTTGGCGGAATTGGGGTTTGGCGGTCTTTACGTCAGCGAGGAGAATGGCGGTGCCGGACTTTCGCGGTTGGACGCGACACTTGTTTTTGAAGCCTTGAGCGCAGCTTGCCCGTCGGTTGCGGCGTTTCTTTCAATACACAACATGTGCGCATGGATGATCGACTCGTTCGGCACTGAAGAGCTGAAGTCACGCATGCTTCCTGACGCTGTCATGATGAAGACTTTCATCGCGTATTGCCTGACCGAGCCCGGTTCGGGTTCGGATGCCGCCGCGCTAAAAACAAGGGCTGAACGCACGAACGAAGGTTTCGAACTTACTGGAACAAAAGCATTTATTTCCGGTGGTGGTTACGCTGACGCATACATCGTAATGAGCCGGACAGGTGACGACAGCCCGCGCGGCATCAGCGCAATCGTTGTTGAAGACGGTGCGCACGGGCTGAGCTTTGGTGGTCTAGAGGAAAAGATGGGGTGGCGATCCCAACCAACGCGTCAGGTCCAAATGGATGCCTGCAAGGCGCCAGCCGAAAACCTGCTTGGAGACGAGGGGCAGGGCTTTCGTTATGCCATGATGGGGCTCGATGGCGGCCGTCTGAACATTGCTGCATGCTCGCTCGGCGCTGCGCAAGCCGCCTTGAGCCAGACTTTGAACTACATGGCGGAACGCAAGGCTTTTGGAAAGCCGATCCACGATTTCCAGGCATTGCAGTTCCGATTGGCGGATCTCGAGATCAACTTACAGGCTGCGCGCGTCATGCTGCGGCAAGCGGCCTGGAAACTCGACACCAAAGCGCCAGATGCCACGCAGCATTGTGCGATGGCAAAGAAATTTGTCACGGAAACGGGCAGCCAGATTGTGAACCAATGTCTGCAATTGCACGGTGGCTATGGGTACTTGGCCGACTATGGCATCGAAAAGCTGGTGCGTGACCTGCGCGTTCACGAAATCCTTGAAGGGACAAACGAAATCATGCGGCTGATCGTGGCGCGAGACTTAATCAAATCGAATTGAAACCGGGATGAAAGGGTCTTAGCGGCCCCAAACGCGAACTGGTCCACAATCCATGTGGACGAAATTCGAACGTGAGTATTTTCCAACACCGCCAGCGGAACACGCGATTGCCGCGCGTGCAATCTGGGAAACACTCCGCCCAGTGAGACGAAGGTCGACGGCCTGACCTTTCATGGGG
>JAPPOI010000175.1 GCA_028818055.1 Boseongicola sp. | reverse complement strand
TTTCGGGCCACAAACGCTGAGGTCCCCGGGCTGGCCGCATCAGACGGGAAGCACATCCTCGGAATCCGCGCCGAAGATGCCTCGGTCGTCGAAAGCGGTGGCCAGGTCAATGCGCCGATCTACACGATGGAGCTTCTGGGCGATTCCACGATGGTGTCGGTTCGGATCGGCGGGGCTCTCGTCTCGGTCAAAGCCGACAAAGGGTATCGCGCAGAGATCGGTGACACAGTCTCGATCGCCGTGCCCAAGGACCACTGCCATCTTTTCGATGCCGAAACCGGAGAACGCATCGAGACCTGAAGCGAAACTCGAAAACCGCAAGAGCGGAAACACCGGGTGCAGACTTCGAAGATGCACCCATCTGATAGGGAGAGAAAGACATGAATATCAAATACTTGATGATGGTCGGCGCGATGTCGACGCTGATGGGTACGGCGGCGTTTGCCGCGGGCCACGCAGCTTGTGGGCCCGACGGCCAATCCATCCGCATTCTGGCCAGCGATTTCCCGGCCATTCATGCCGTCGCCGGAACAGCCGAGGAGAACTGTGCATCGGGCGCATCTGAGTTCACCCGCAACCACACGACCGAAGCGCGCCAGATCATGAACGCGGCGCTGACGCCGAACCCGGCGGAATACACCAGCGTCATCGTCGCCAACTCGACGCTGACCCAGTTGATGAATGACGGGTTGGTGCGTCCGTTGAACGATCTGGTTGACAAATATGGTGCGAACATCCCGGACAATCTGAAGATCTCAATTGACGGCAACGTTATGGCGATTGCGTTCATGGCCAACTCGCAGCACCTGTTCTCGCGTACCGACATTCTGGCCAAGGCCGGGATCGACAGCGTGCCGGGGACCTATGACGAGGTGCTTGCGGCGGCCAAGGCGATCCGCGAGGCGGGGATCATGGAGTATCCCATCGTCATGAACATGAAGACCGGCTGGAACGTCGGGGAGTCCTTCAACCTTGTGTTCCTGGCCCACGGTGGCGAGTTCTTCAAGCCGGGTACAGCCGAACCGACCATCAACAGCGAAGCTGGTGTTGCCGCGCTCAACACGCTGAAAGCGCTGGTCGAATACGCGCACCCTGATCACCTGACCCAAGCCTCGAACGAAACGCAGGGCCTGTGGGAAGCGGGCGAAGCGGCACTTGGGATCATGTGGGGATCGCGCGGTGCACCGATTCTCGACGACGAAGGGTCGACCGAAGAGGTGACATCGAATACCGTGCTGTCGGCGGCACCCTCGGTGGAACCGGGCGGCGTGCCGGGGGCGACACTGTGGTGGGATGGCTTCACCATCTCGACCAATGTGTCCGACGCGGAAGCCGAAGCAACGTTTGCTGCGCTCGCCAGTGCATTGACGCCCGAAATGGTTGCCGCGAACAACGACGACGCGGTCTGGTTGCTTGAAGGCTTCAAACCCGGCGCAGCCGCGGCCGGCGTGTCAGCAACTGCACAGGGTGGGGCTGCTCCTTACCCGATGTTGCCGCAGATCGGGTTGATGCATAACGCGCTCGGGGCCGAACTGACGGACTTCCTGCAAGGCAACGAAAGCGCGGAAAAGGCACTTGCCGATGCCGAGGCGGCCTATGTGACCGCCGCGAAGGAAGCGGGTTTCCTCAAGTAACTCCCCTTGAGAATCCTGCCGGGGGGTACTTGCAAGCCCCCCGACCTTCCCTTGCTAGCTGAGGTGCCGCCATGAAACATCGCACATTCTTCTGGTTTATCCTGCCCACGCTGTCGGCGATGATCCTGTTCATCGCATTGCCGATCGTGTCGGTCTTTGTGCAGTCGCTTTTCGTCGGCCACGAACAGGTGCTGGTCGTGTCGGAAAGCTGCGGGCCATTTGGATGCAAAGAATCCACCAAGATCGACCTGGAGGCGACAGAGAAGCTGCGCGAGGAAGCACCGTTGGGCAAGTTCAATGGGGCGGGCACCTATCTGAACCGGTCGCACCTGGCCTTTGCCGAGATCGGCGTTGCCTGGGCTGAGACCGAAACCTGGGGTGAGTTCTGGAGCGTGGTCGGCGACTTGCCCTTCTACCGCGCGCTGGCTTTCACGCTGACCTATACCGCGGTGGTCACGCCGTTGGTCATCCTGCTAGGGCTGGCCATTGCGTTGGGCGTCAATGCCCTGCCAAAGCTCTTCAAGGGGCCGTCGATCTTCATCTCGCTGCTGCCCTTTCTGGTGACGCCGCTGGTGGGATCGCTGATCCTGTTCTGGATGGTCGACAGCGATGGTGTGATCGGGGCGACGATCCAGCTGATCTTTGATGACCCGAACCTCAGCCTGAAAGCCTCGGCCGCGCTGACCTGGACGATGCTGATCGTCTACGGTGTCTGGCACACGCTGCCGTTCAGTTTCATCACCTTCTATGCCGGACTTCAGACCGTGCCCGACGACATACTGGAAGCCGCCAAGGTGGATGGCGCCAGCAAGTGGGAAAGCACCCTGCATGTGGTTGTCCCGCACCTGATGCCGCTGGTGTCTTTCGTCACACTGATGCTTCTGATGGACAATTTCCGGGTGTTCGAGCCAATCGTCAGTTTCTCGGCCGAGGCCCATGCAAGGTCACTCAGCTGGATCATCTACAACGATCTGCGCGAAAGCGGGAACCCGCTTTACGGCTCGGCCGGGGCGACCTCGATGCTCACGATCATTGGCGTCGTGATCCTGCTGACGCCGGTGCTGATCCGCACCTGGCGCGACTTCAACCGCAAAGCGCATTGAGGAGGGGATCATGGCAACCGCAATTGAATCCCGAATGACCCCTGGCAAGATTATCGCTTTTTCGCTTGTCGGGCTATGGTTGGTCATCGCTGCCTTCCCGTTTCTTTGGACGTTCTGGGGCAGCTTCAAGGTGCAGTCCGACTTCTTTTCCAAGGCGGATTGGACCAATGCGCTCTGGGGCACCAATACCATTGCCGAGACCGGCGGCGCCTTTACCGGACAGGGCTATTTTGGGGCCTGGATCACCGAAGAGTTCTGGCAGAACGTCATCAATTCCGGGATCGTGGTGTTCTTTACGGTCGTGATCTCGCTGACCTTCGGCACGCTGGGCGGCTATGCGCTTGCGCGATCCGGGTTTCGCTATGCCTTCTGGCTATTGATGGCGGCACTCGTCTTTCGCGCGATGCCACATATCACGCTGGTCTCTGGTTATCTGCTGCCGTTCTTTGAGTGGAACATTTGGGGCCATCTGCCGACGACGATCATCGTTCTTGTCGCGATCAACCAGCCCTTCACGCTGTGGATGTTGCACTCTTTCTTCCTGAACATCCCCAAGGATATGGACGAAAGTGCGATGGTCGATGGCTGTACGCGCTTCCAGGCCTTCCGCCATGTGATAGTCCCTGTGATGTGGCCCGGCGTGATTACAACTGGGCTCTTCAGCTTCCTTCTGGCCTATAACGACTTTGCCGTGACGGCGATGCTGCTGAGTGCAGAGAACGAGACCATCATCCCGGCAATCAACAGCTTCCTTGGGACCACCCAGGTCGAAGGCAAGGTTATGTATGCGGTTGCCGCCGTTGTCTCCGCTACCGCACCGCTCTTCGTACTCATTCTATTTTTCCAGCGTCAGATCGTCAGCGGTCTGACCGCCGGTGCGGTCAAGGGGTAATCGGATGGAAGACAGCCAGGTCATGACCGATGTCCACACGGCGAACAAGGCGAGTATCGAGCCGGTGCGTCGCGCTATGGTGGATTTTGATGAACGCAATGTCCGGGCGGCGTTGGCAACGGTCGTCTCGGTCGATGCGGTCGTTCACATGCCGTACCCTTTCGGCGACTTGATTGGCCCGGACGCGCTTTACGATACCTGCTATGCCCCACTTCTGGATGCCATGCCCGATTTGGAGCGGCGCGACTGGATCGTTGTGGGCGGTGTGACCGAACGCGGGGACAATTGGGTTGGCTGCGGTGGTCATTACATCGGCACCTTTATCGGGCCTTGGCTTGATATCCCGCCGACCGGGCATCTCACCCATATGCGCTTTCACGAATTCTACCGGTTTGAAGAAGGCCGAGTCGTCGAAATCCAGACGCTCTGGGACATTCCCGAGGTGATGATACAAGCGCGCGCCTGGCCAATGACTCCGTCACTGGGGCTGGAGTTCTGCATTCCGGGGCCCGCGACCAACGACGGTATTGTGCCTGGCCCTTGGGACAGCACACGCGCGCAAGCCTCTTGCGATCACATCGTCTCCATGCTGCAGCACATGAAAAGACACCCCGCCCAAGGCGGCCCAGAGGTGATGGAAATGCCCCGTTTCTGGAGTGATCGCGTCAATTGGTACGGCCCCGCGGGCATCGGCACCGGGCGGGGCATTGCCGGTTTCCGCAACTGGCACCAGATCCCCTTCATCAACGCCATGCCGGACCGTGGACAATATGTGGACGAGATCACCTACCATTTCTTCGGAGATGGCGATTATGCCGCTGTCACCGGCTGGCCCAACATGATCCAGACGGTCACGCATGACGGTTGGATGGGGATCGCGCCGTCCGGTAAGCGTGTCACTATGAAATCGCTCGATTTCTGGCGGATTGAGAACGGCAAGATCCGCGAAAACTGGGTTATGGTCGACTTGCTGGACGCATATCAGCAATTGGGCGTCGACGTATTTGCGCGCCTCAGGGAGTTCAACAAAACCCGCATTCCTGGCCGCCTGCCGTTCCCGATTGGTGATATTTAGGGCAACAGAAGCATGGCTATGAAAGGTTTCGACCCAAAGTTCATCGACTTTCCCGACTACATCATCGGCATCACCAAAGAGCTGTGGGAAGACCGCCGCGTTGCCAAACTGCATGACTACTATGCGCCGGACATAGTCGTACGTTCGCCTGCATCAGTGGTTGTCGGCAACAAAGATGTCATTGCCGCGACAATGGCGACGCTTGCCGAGTTTCCGGACCGCGCCTTGTTGGGTGAAGATGTCATATGGTGCGATGCGCCTGAGGAAGGTTTGCTGTCGTCGCACCGACTTTTGTCAACGGCCACCCATACGCATCCGGGGCTTTATGGGGCGCCCACCGGCAAAAAGCTGCACTACAGGATTATCGCTGATTGCCACGCGAAGAACAATCAGATCGATGACGAATGGCTAATCCGCGATCAGGGGGCCATTGTGAGGCAACTAGGGATGGATCCGAAAGACTATGCCCGCGATCTAATCGCACGCGAAGGCGGGCCTGAGGGTTGCATAAAGCCTTACACCCCGGCCAATGACGTGGCAGGCCCCTATTCTGGCTATGGCAACGACAACCCCTGGGGCAAACGGCTGGCAGCCTTGCTTCAACGGATTATGGCCGCCGAGTTCGATGTTATCCTTGAAGAATACGATCGCGCAGCACAACTTGAGCACCCCGGCGGCACCCGCGCTTTCAGCTTTGAGGGCGCCGATCAATTCTGGATGGGGCTGCGCGCCAGTTTTCCCAGGGCCGAATTCAAGGTGCACCATGTCATCGGTCGAGATGATCCAGCAATGCCCCCGCGCGCTGCGGTGCGCTGGACTTTGCAAGGTTTGCACGACGGATACGGCACCTTCGGCGAACCCACAGGCGCCGAGGTATATGTGCTCGGCGCTACGCATGCCGAATATGGGGAACTTGTCGGTGGCGCGCCGAAGCTCCGCCGCGAATGGACCCTTTATGACGAGACCGCCGTCTGGAAACAGATCCTGCTTCAGACGGGCTAGAACCAAAATACGACTAAGTCCTGGACGCTCCGTCTTGCGGGCGTCTTACAACGATTTTCCGTCGTAGAGGTCCACCGGCAGCCGCATGGCATCGAGATCATCAACACAGCCGAGGTTGACGCGGAAGTGCCCCGGGTTCAGGCGCGTCTCGACGAACGTGTGAATGCCGCAGCGGCTGCAAAAATAATGTCGCGCCGTCATTGTGCCAAATTGATAAGTCATCAAAGCGTCTTCTGGATCAGATACCTCAATCTGGTCGGGCGCAATCGTAGTCGTCGTCATCGCGATCCCTTTGCGTGCGCACAAAGAACAATCGCATCGCATGACGCTTCTGATCTCTGGAAATACAAAGGCGAATGTGACGGCTCCACAATGGCAACTTCCCTTGTATCGTTTCATTTGAAAGACCAATCCCCATTTGTGCCTCAATGTGACGATAGCTGATCGAGGTAGTAGAACGCGGAACCTTCGCGACACCTCGATGTCGGGATTGCCTCGAGACAAGCAGGTTGCCGTTCGGCGGATGCGCGCAAGCGCAGCGAAGGTCCGGTCTGACGGGCCGCACTGCAGCATCGGTAAACCTCGCTGGATGTCGGCTATGGGCCGCTCGCCCGGCAATGCTATGCCGGGCGAAAGAGGCAGTTTCTACTGTTTAAGGCTGGTTGGTCTGTTGAAGACCCTGTAAACTACGAAGCCGATTTGGCGATATCCGTAGAGTGGCTTCATAGGCCTTTTTGGCACCTTCCTTGTCACCGACGGCAAGGAGCAGATCGGCGAGTAATTCACGGGAGGGCAGAACATGGCCGGGAGTGACAGGTGCCTTGCCGGCGTTATCCTCGATTTCGGCAGCCTTGCGCATGAGCGCGATCGCCGCGTCCGTATCCCCATTGGCATGTGCCAGCCAAGCCTCGATGCCGCCAGTCTGGGCACTGAGGAGGTCCAACCAATATACTGCGTTGCGCTCCTCAAGCACGCGCCTGATGCTTGACAGCTCAGACAGTGCTGTTTGCGCCAGTTGAGCGTCACCAGAACGGGCCGCGCCAAGACCGATGGCGAACCAACGTATTGCGACGGCCTGAGGATAGCGCTCCCAGCTGACCACCGGAAGCATCTCGACTGGCAGTTCGGCTGCTGCTGCCCAGTCGCCTTGCTCGAGCGGAATGCGAGATGGCGCTGCTGCGGCGGCATAGGCGGTTCCGAAATTGTTCTCGTGGTTGGTGTGGCTTTCCATTTCTGCAAGCAGCCGTTCCGCTTCGGCCAGGTTGCCAGCCTGAAGTTCGGCATAAATCGCGTAGTCCATAGCGTGGATGTAGTGTCCGCTCAGGACATCCGGTCCAGACTGAGCAAGGACAGCTTCGCCACTCCGCCGGTTCAGCTCTGCGGACTCTTCGGCAAGGCCAAGACGAGTGAAAATATGCGTTGGCATATGGAGCGCATGCGGATTCTGGGGAGCGATGCCCAGGTATGAACGGGCGGGCTCCAATCCACGCTCGGCTAAAGCAGGGTGATCATAGGCGTGAATGGCGTAGTGATATCCGGCCGGATGCTGCGGCGATTTTGCGCGCAGCGCATCCATCCGCGCACCGGCTTGGGTCAATTCCGGAACGGCATCGGGGCCACGCGGCGCAGCAGTCAACTGAGCCAATGCGCCAAATGCAGAGGCCTCGTCGTTATTCGGAAACTTCTCACCAATATCCTTTTGCACCGCGGCCCAGGCCGCCAGGCGCGCGCGGTAGGGAACATCGGCACCTTCGTAAAATGCAAGCGCTGCCCGAATGAATTCCGCCTCGATCGTGGTCTGGCTTTCCATATCGGCGAGCTTTGCCGCGGCAGCCTGACCGGCTTTCGTTTCCTCCGGTGTGGGCCCGCCAGGCCAAAGCGGATGGAACTTGGACATCGCGATGCCCCATTGCGCCATCGCGCACCCAGGATCAGCAGTTGCGGCCTGCTCGAACGCTGCTGCCGCGTCGCGATATATCATGTGGTGAAGTAGCAGAAGACCAGTTTCAAAGTGTGACTGGGCCGCCTCCTGACAGCTTGTTTCAAAAGACACTTTCCCAAGCCGGGTGGTGTCGGCTTGCGCAGCGGCAGTTCCAGCATATGCCACAAGTGCAAGCACCGGGAGTACGAATTGGTGTCCTAATTTGAGCGAATACATGCGTTTTCCTCCAATGAATCTGGCGTTGCACCCAGGCCGGTAGTGGCCTTGGTGCGCGCGCCCAGAGGACAAGCGCGACACTCATTTCACCAAGTGAATGTTTATTAAATTTCACGAAACAACATGCCTTGCGAGTCGACGCTGGTTACCCGCGGCGCCGGTCTCCGGTGCTCAGAATGGCAAACCGGCTTGTCTGAGCCCCGCCTCCAACTGGGCACGATCATCCTGATGATGAAACGTCATGAGGCCAAGAATTTCAGAGATAGACGCATCGAAACCCATGTCGGTATAAGCTTGGGATGCGGCAGCCGCCTTGACCTGGTTGCCCATCTCGCCGTGAACGGCAATGAGGTAGCGCAGGCAATATGGCGAGCTTGCTGACAGTTCAAGACAGGTCGTTAAGGCGGTTTCGGCCTCCGAGAGTCTGCCAAGATTATAGAGCGCATGGCCAAAACCGAAATAGTACCAGAATGGTGGGTTTGGATGCGAGGCAATCGCCTGATCAAGGATAGTGGCAGCCTGATCAGCGTGACCCTGGAAATTCAGGACAACACCCAGATAGGCCCTTGCATCCTCATTTTCGGGGCGCAGGGACATGGCCGTGCGCAAGTTGGCGGCAGCAACATCGAGATCGGAAAAAACGCTGTTGAGCCGGCCAAGAGCATAGTGGCCCAGCCAAAGATCGGGTTCGAGATCGACCGCTCTTTGTGCGTAGTAGAGCGCCTTTTCCTTGTCCGCCGCATATAGCATCGTCCAGTTGTTTTCGAACCGGACAGCCAACAAGGTGCCCAGTTCGGCATGTGCCCGCGCGTAGTTCGGGTCCAAAGCAATAGCCTGCCGGAAATGTCGTTCGGCAATTAGACTTTCGTCAAGGCTGAAACGATTGGCTGAAACGCGTCCCTGCAGCAACTCGAGATAGGCCTCTTGGCTTTCGGTTCCGGGCGGGCTCGCCACGGGTTCGTTCATGATCGCGGTTTCGGCCGCAGGTGGCGCTTGCCGTTGGGTATCCCAGAATTGCAAAGCGATTCCTGCAATCAGCATGACGAAAATGCCCCCGCCCAGAATTGCACCGCTTCGCCAGGAGTTCTTTGCCATGACTACGTTGAGGCGATACCCCTCACGCGGAATCGTTTCCACGATCCTTCTCGCGTCGGACCCGATGACACGCCGAATGTCAGCGATACATTGAACGAGGCTTTCGTCGGTGGCGATTACGTCGCTCCAGATCGCGGAAAGGATCTCCGCTTTCGGCAGGGTGTGATTGGGTCTTTGGACGAGGTAATCGAGCACCGCCTTCGACTTGTTGCGCAGTTGAACAGGTTGCCCATCTCGTCCGGCAATGGCCCGGGTTCCGGGGGAAAATGTGATGTCGCCAAGTTCAAGAACTTCAGATTTCACAAAATTTCACCCAATATTTCACGACATACTTTCGATTCTGCTGCATAGTATAAGTTGTGTCCCTAACGTTTCAAAACCCGCCGGGTAGACCGATTTACATCCTTTTTCCATGGAGGCCGAAATGAATTTTCAATTGCGCAGGTATTCAAGTTTCGCGGTTTTCAGAGTCCTGGGGTGGTTCTTTCTGGTCGCATTTACTGCACAACCGAGCCTTGCCGATGCCATCACCAAGCCCATGAGTTGGACCCCGGACAGCGGCATGTCGCCCGGCCCAGTGGAGGGCACCAGCGCGATTTTGGAAAAGGGGGACTTTGGTGCGGCCATGGCCATCAAATCAAGCGGCCTGACACCGGGCGATGTCGTGACGGTTTGGTGGGTGGTGATTCAGAATGCGAGCGTCTGCAAGGCCATCCCCTGCACGCCGATAGAAACGATGCAGGACGGCAAACTCAGCGACTCCGTGGTGACACTTGCTGCCAGCGGTGTGGTCGGTGGGGATGGCACCATTTCACTTGCAAGCTACCTGCCGACCGGTGAGGTTGAGGGAAATTTCTTCGACACCACATTCCATAGTCCCGAAAGCGCGGAATATCATCTGCCAATCCATAATCACGGTCCAGTTGATCCCGATATTCTCGATGACATGCTTTCAAGCTTCCGGGCGGGCTGCACAGACGAAAGTATTCCCGAATACTATCCGCAAACTGCGCTATCGGACGGTGCGAAAGGTAACTTCGAGTGCAAAACCGTCCAGGTGGCCGCCTTTCCAGAGCACGAATAGAACGTACCGGATCTTTAACATTGCCGCGCCACTACCGAATGTTGTCTTTTTGCTGCAGCGAACGGCGGCTTCGCTGGATGCTCCTGCAGAGTTACAAGTGCTTCACGAACGGCAGCTTCGGGCCGTCCGTGAAGGCGGCCCAACTGGGTTAGATTTCAATTGCTTCTGCGATCGCGAGAGCGTCTTCCAGCTCAACTCCGAGATATCGAACCGTGCTGTCCATCTTGGTGTGGCCCAATAGGAGCTGAACCGCGCGAAGGTTGCCGGTCTTCTTGTAGATTTGGGTCACCTTGGTTCTGCGCATCGAATGAGTGCCGTAGGCGCTTGCTTCTAGACCGATCGACGTGACCCAATCCCTTACGATCCGTGCATGTTGGCGTGTTGAGATGTGCAGACGTTCATGAAATCGACCCAGCCAAAGATATTCGGAACCGACCATGAGATCATCTTCCATCCACTTTTCGACCAACGCCCGCGTTCCGTCGGAAATCTCGAACCGTACAGGTTTTTTTGGGTTTTGCTTTGAAGTACCGATGCCCGCTATTTGATTTGACCGGATGCCATGACATCTACGACTTTCATCTTCACCAGATCCCAACCGCGCAACTTGCTGTCGATGGCCATGTTGAACAGAGCGAGATTGCGATGTTTCTTGGCCAGTTCAAGTCGCACTCGGATTGCCCAGACGTGCTTAGGTTTCGGTGGTCGCTTTTGGCCGACGATGCGGCCCTTGTTCCAGGCAAGGCGCGGTGCCCGGATGGCTGGTAAGTTTGGTGTTGGTTCCATGACTGATCCTCCGATCCGCCATGCCCTCCCACAACGTCAACCAAGTGTTGACCAGCGCAGTATATCACCGACCACCATCGGAAAAGCAGGAGCGGGATGAATTGCAAACACGCTTGGTCGAACCCACCTCAACCAGTGCAATTGCGAGTGCTGATCCTAAGCTCGGAGCTTGATGTGCCGCTTACTTCCTGGCCAGCAATGTGATCAAGCAGATCGTGGAAATTGTTCCCCGCTACGTCTTCTAGCGTCGTGTCGGCTATCAGGCGCAGGTCATCGGCAGGCCAAGGCTGAGCGGGTTCGAAAATCCAAACGTGTTCTGCCATTGCGACGTCTATCTGTCCTCCTATCAAGCTACGCTCACTGGCTTCGACACGGAGTGAACGCATCAGCAGGTGCCTGTCGAATGGACGATCAAAGGCGACGGTCAGTGGATCGCGTGTGCCAACGCATGGAACGTTCGTGGACCACCGGTTTGTGTTTGGTCTAGATCGAAGCGCCTCCGAGACTTGAAAGGTCTTTGTGAAAGCTGGCAAAACTGTTGATCCGTCAGCGGTAGGCCAGCCGTCCTCCACAACCAGTGTGTATTGCTGACCAGCGAGCAACGCAGGTCCCAATTCCACATTGGTCGCAACGTCTCTTTTGATGCGGCCAGGATCAATTAAAACGGTCAAGCGTGTCCGGTCTTCGTTCCACAGCTCTTGCTTGAACCGCATGAAGGCGGCCTCGTCAACGGAGCCAGAGGCCTCGCGAAGCTTGATGTAGTCAAATGCGACTTGGGGCTGCATTGGCACCGAGAAGTGGATGTAGAACCGTAAAGTGTTCTCGGGCAGTGTGTCGCCGCTTGGATAAACGTTGGTCACGCTGGCGGGAACTGCGATACGGTCATCGGGGATGCGGAAGGTGACCTGTTTTTTGTCGCCAACCCCAAATTTCGCAACATAATCCTGCCCGGGCTCAAAACCGAAAGCAGGAATGAAAGAGAGAGTATCGTTGGCAATCGCATAACGTCCTGCAATTGGTGTTTCAGCCCCTTTTACAAAGACAGTGAGCGCGTCGTCTCCAATCGAGCCGTGCGGAAAGTGCAAGACGACCGGGTCGCCAGTCGCATGCGGAAGGGAAACTTCCTGTGCCTGTGCCATGGGTGCCAAAGCGCTTATGGAAAGGACCGCCAAGAGCTTGGCGATCCTGTTTTTTGTGGCCCAACTAGTCATCACTCTGTGCGAGACGGATCGGGCTGGTATTGCGGGAAGTCAAACTCTGCGAGGAGGTTGTGAATGCGGCTCGGGAACCATGCGGGGTTGGTGTCCAGGTTCAGACTGCCGGTGTAGGCATCGCGATTAACGGACACAAAGAAACCACCGCCAACTAGGTCCATGTGCAGAGGCACACCCTCAAACATGACACCTTTGCCCACGGGCCCATATGGCATCAGCGGATTGTCATCCAGCTTGGGGCCACGCCCAAAATCTTCATGCGTTACAACTTGCGCGTTCTGCAGTCCACTGATTGGAATGAGCTGCGGCGAACGGGCGTTGCTTGTAACAAACAAGGAAGGCTCGGCTTCACCGCCAAAGGGGCTTTGATGATTATAGGCGATCATGTCGAGTGGCTGTCCGTTGCCATAATCCATGATCGTTCGGGCTGAGATCTTCGCACCATCTTTGATATCAGACAGCGGGACCAAGACAATCGGGCTACAGGTATAAGCAGCAATCAGTTGTGGTTCGCCATCAATCTCTTGGATCGACATAGCCCGGATAGGCGCTCGGCTCTCATACTGGTCGTGCGCGATGTGGTACATTTCAACGTTGGCAATGCTTTGCGTGTCATCAAATGGATAAGAAATGCGACGCAGGGACGAGAGAAAATTGTCGGTCGCGACGCCAGCCACGAAGAGTTCGCCCTCGTAGTATTCCATGTCCATTATAGCCAGAGTACTCAACGGCACTGCTGTTTTGGCTGTATCACGCGGCATCGCTGGCCCCATGCCGCCGGAGCGCCCGTTAAATGTGATCTCGCCATCAGGGAATTCGTTGAGCGCTTGCTTCTGGAAGTCGAGCGCGCCGAGGTCGAGAAGGCGAATGCGTTGGTCTTGTGAAACAACCACAATCGCAGGCTGTGAGACGAGATTACCGATCCGGGTCACCGAGATGTAGACTTCGTTCGAAACCGGGTGAGCCGCGATGTCATTGATCTGGATGGCTGCAGGACCGACGCCCAGCAACTCACCGATCTTCGTGTCAATATTGGCAATCGTGCTTGGGGCAATTTGTCCGCCTGGCGCATCGGATGAAAGACCAAAGGCGTAGATTGCGCCGTTGAGATTATCACCAACAAAAAGTGTCCCATCTTCGGAGAACTCAAGCGCGCCCGCGAACTTGATATCGAGATCTGTTTCCGCAAGTGCAG
This sequence comes from Boseongicola sp., assembly GCA_028818055.1. GTDB lineage: Bacteria > Pseudomonadota > Alphaproteobacteria > Rhodobacterales > Rhodobacteraceae > JAPPOI01. Next base: position 13,795 of record JAPPOI010000175.1, on the reverse strand, counting down.
CCGTGCCAACCGCGAGTGCCGTGGCGAGTGTTACTGAAAATTTGGTTCGTTTCCGCATGTAGCTGTCTCCCTCTGTCTATTGCACCTATCTCGTGCGCCGCCTAAGATGAATCAAATGAAGATTTTTCAGGTTAGATGAACGAAATTCACTATGAGCGCTCCGTCCTTGTCCAAAATTGACTTGAACCTCTTGGTTGTTCTGGATGTTTTGCTGCGCGAAAAAAGCGTGGGACGGGCTGCAGATCGCTTAAATCTGACTTCGTCAGCAGTCAGCCACGCTTTGAAACGCCTACGTATTCTGTTTGATAATGAACTTCTCGTGCGCGACGGGCGCCGCATGGTGCCAACTGCGCGAGGGCAAAGCCTGTCCGAGACGCTTCCCATCCTTTTGGCGCAGGTCGAAAGCACTCTTGCAGAACCTGTGCCTTTCGATCCAACAACTGCGGAGCACACATTTCGCCTTGCGGCTCCGGATTTCATATCGCCCTTGCTGCCCTGTGTCTTGAAATCGATAGCCGCCAAGGCGCCAGGAGTAAGTGTTCGAGTGTTTGCGTTTTCTCCCACCGCGACATTGGACATGCAAACCGGGCGCTACGATGCACTAATCGCGCCAAGCTTCCGGCAAACTGATGATCTGAGGGGGATAGATCTGGGTGCATGGCCGTGGGTAACATTCGGTCGGAAAGATCACCCCGCTTTCGCCGATTGGTCACTGGAAAGTTGGGCGCGTTTTCCGCACGTTCTGGTCAGTGCATCCCCACCGTCGGGCCGTAATCCAATTGATCTGACAGCATCCAAACTCGGCGTGACACGAAAAATCGGAGCGATCGTTCCCCATTTTTCCATGGCAGCACCAATCCTGTCGGGGACCGACATGTTGCTCGTCGTTCCATCCGTTGCAATGCACGACATTGCTACGGTCTACGGGCTTGCAAAACGCAGTCTTCCCTTCGAAATTCCTTCACTGAGCTTTTCGCTCTTCCATAGTGCGACGAGCGGCGATGATCCGGCAAGCCGGTGGTTTCGATCACATATCGAAGACGCTGCCCGAACCCTTGGCGGTTCAGAATGATACGCCGTCTCTTGGGATGCCTCGAATGCGTTTGGTCTAGTCGGCGAACGTTCGTTACTTGACACAGTTCACAAATTCTTAAGGACGCCTATGACTATTTTGTCCACATGCCTTAAGTTCGGCCAATATCGGATTTCGCGTCCGCAGCGAGTGACCGCAAAACGAACCCAAAGCGGTCGTTCATGAAAAGCGCGCACCCATGCAGCGACGCTGCTGGCTGCATGCCACGGCTCGGGAATTAGCCAGCCTGTTCTCTCAATGAGGAGCTAAGTCCAAGAATACCCGCGAGCCTCCAAGCGGCCTTGAACGCGGCCAGGGTAGTCCGAAACAATCGCGTCAACGTTAAAGTCGATCATTCGGTCGATGTCTTCAGGTTCGTTCACTGTCCAAACCGCAACCACAAGACCCAGATTGTGCGCGTCGGCGACGGTCTCGGCAGTCACATCATTTACATAAGGGCACCATAGCGATCCGCCGGCTTCGGCGACCAACGAGGGAATTTGATGTTCGCGACCGGAAAAGTCTGGGGAGATGGACTTGGATGAGTCTTCGCCCACTTCGTCATCGTTGTCGGGTAGTTGAGTGAGAAACGAGGTCGGGAAATCGGGTGCTTGATCTTGGCATTCGGCAAGCAAATTCCAATCGAAACTGTGAAGCAAGGTGCGTTCCTGCATTCCAGCTGCGCGGATTTCAGCTACAACTCTGCTCACAAGCGTTTTGCGATATGCCTGATCGTGCGCGAAGTCCGGGTCGGACTTAATTTCAAGCATGAGGTTTGCCGCATCGAACCGCGGTTGCTTCACGCGTTCGAGAAGCTCTACCAGACGCGGCACTCGCAAGCCGTCCAACCGGGCCTGATCCGGGAAACGGCGGCCATAGGCGCTGGAGACATCAACCCGGCCGACGTCAAAACTCTGAAGCTGTTCCCATGTAACGTCTGAGACCTTGGGCTCGTCCGTCAGGAAGTTTCCGCTGTCATCCCGGAATGTGGGTGCGTGCAGTCGGTGATTGTGGGTGATGACCGGAACAACGTCTGCGGTCATCACCACGTCGAATTCAAGTAGATGTGCGCCAGTAGACATCGCGAATTCGAAGCCGATCAGAGTGTTTTCCGGCAATATACCGCGGGCCCCGCGATGCCCGACCACTCGGATCAAGCCATCGCCGCCCCGAAACGCTTCCACAGCGGGAAATCGGGTCACGCCGTCAGCCTTTGACCTGTCGTGGGCTCAAACAAATGGATGTGTGCCGGGTCGATCGCAAACCGTCTTGTCGCACCTTTGTCTCCAATTGCGTGCACACCTGGCAGGCTAACAGTGATGGCGTCCCCGGAGCTGCTCAGACGGCCGTGCAGCAGTGTGTTTGCACCAAGAGGCTCCGACATTTGGATATGTGCCTCGATCGGCCCCTGTTCATCAGCAACCAAATGTTCAGGGCGAAGACCGAGTTTAACCGGGCCGTCATTACCGCTTGCCGGGCCAATTGAAGCGTCGCCCAACATGACCTCTCCACCCGTTATTGTTGCATCAAAAACGTTCATGGCGGGACTGCCAATAAACTGCGCCGCAAACAAAGTGCGTGGCGTCTCGTAGACCTCCAGCGGCGTTCCGATTTGTTCCGCGACGCCACCATTCATGACGATCATCCGGTCAGCCATCGTCATTGCCTCGACCTGATCGTGGGTCACGTAAAGTGATGTTATGCCGAGGTTTTCCTGCAACTCACGGATTTCCAGTCGCATCTGGACGCGAAGCTTTGCATCCAGGTTCGAGAGAGGTTCGTCAAACAGGAACACAGCGGGTTCACGCACAATAGCTCGGCCCATCGCGACGCGCTGACGCTGACCGCCAGACAGTTGGCGGGGCTTTCGATCCAGCAGAGCTTCAAGCTGCAAAAGTTTGGCGGCCTCTTCAACCTTCGCGTCTATCTGATCCTTCGGCATACCGGCGATCTTGAGCCCGTAACCCATGTTTTGGCGTACCGACATATGCGGATAGAGCGCGTAGTTCTGGAACACCATCGCAATATCGCGATCCATCGGCTCTTTGTCATTGGCGCGCTCGCCCCCGATCAGAACATCGCCGTCGGTGACCGTTTCCAGGCCCGCGACCATGCGGAGCAACGTGGACTTGCCACAGCCCGAAGGCCCGACAATGACGATGAACTCGCCGTCTGCGATATCCATGTTGATGCCATGGATCACATCCGTTGCACCGAAGCTTTTCTTTATGTTCTGAAGTGTGACTGTTGCCATCTTATTTCTCGCTATCGACCAGTCCGCGGACGAAAAGTTTTTGCATCGACACCACCACGATCACTGGTGGGATCATCGCTAGGATCGATGTCGCCATAATTGTTGGCCAATGCGCAAAATCGTCGCCGGTGGGGAACATCTGTTTGATGCCCATCACGATGGTATTCATTTCCGGATCTGTCGTGATGAGCAGCGGCCAAAGGTATTGGTTCCACCCATAAATGAATAAAATCACGAAGAGTGCCGCGATATTGGTTCGGCTCATTGGCACCACGATGTCGATGAAGAAGCGCATTGGACGCGCGCCGTCAACGCGTGCGGCCTCGGCCAACTCGTCTGGTATCGTCAAGAAGAACTGCCGGAACAAGAAAGTCGCGGTTGCGGACGCAATGAGTGGAAAAATCAATCCAGAATAACTGTTGAGCATTCCAAAGCCCGCAACGACCTCGAATGTCGGGACGATACGAACTTCGACCGGCAGCATCAGCGTGATGAAGATCATCCAGAAGAAAGTCGTACGACCGGGAAAGCGAAAATACACAATCGCAAATGCGCTCAAGAGCGAAATTATGATTTTCCCAACGGCAATACCTATCGCCATGACGAGGCTGTTGATCATCATGGTGCCAACCGGCACGTTGATCCCCGAAAACAGCGCATTCTTATAATTGATTAGGAACTGATCGCCGGGCCAGATCGGCATCGGAGGGCGGATGATTTCGGCTTGCGTTACGGTCGAGGCGACAAACGCCAGCCAGATTGGAAAGAAGATGACCAGCACGCCGAGGATCATGAACGCGTGCGTCAGCCAGATACTGACACCCCGTTTTTCAACCATGCCGTTTTGCTGCGCCATCAGTAATGCACCCGCTTCTCAACGTATTTGAACTGGATCACGGTCAGCAGCCCGACGACGATCAACAAGATCACGGACTGCGCAGAGGACGAGCCGAGGTCCTGGCCCACAAAACCGTCCGAGAAAACCTTGTAGACAAGGATTGTCGTCGATTGTTGCGGCCCACCTGCTGTAATTGTGTGGATCACGCCAAAGGTTTCAAAAAACGCGTAAACGATATTCACGACAAGCAAGAAAAACGCCGTTGGAGTAATGAGCGGCAACACAATACCGAAGAAGCGTCGCCAAAAATGGGCGCCGTCAATCGCCGCAGCCTCGATCACCGACCTTGGAACAGATTGCAGTGCCGCAAAGAAAAACAGGAAATTGTAGCTGATGCGCCCCCAGGCAGAGGCGACGACGACGAGCCCCATCGCTTCTCCGCCGTTCAACACATGGTTCCAGTCATACCCCAATTGCCCCAAATACCATGAGACAACGCCGACCCGGGTATTGAACATGAACAACCACAAAACACCTGCAACCGCAGGAGCCACCGCATAGGGCCAAATCAGCATAGTGCGGTAGACGCCGGAACCTTTGATCAATCTGTCAGCTAAAACCGCCAGAAAAAGAGCCGGGATCATGCTGCAGAGCGTCACCAAAATCGAAAAGAAGGCAGTGGTTAGAAACGACGCTCGGTAGAATTTGTCACTCAGGAGAAACTCGAAATTTCCCAATCCCACAAACTGCGATTTCAGACCGAAGGGGTCAGGAATGAACAACGACTGCCAGATCGCTTGTCCGGCTGGATAGAAGAAGAACACGGCTGATATCAGCACCTGTGGTGCGATTAACGCGAGAGGAAGCAGCCAGCCGCGAAATGTGACTCGTTTTTCCATTAGCGGTTCCGATGTCGCCGAATTCGGGTAACCCGCCCAAGCGAAATTGCCTGGACGGGTCGACTTTACTTAGCGGTTGGCAGACTCGAACCGACGCAGCAGAGCGTCTCCACGCTCTTTGGCGCTGTCCATCGCTTGTTGTGCCGTCTTGTCACCCGACCAGATGGCTTCCAGCTCCTCGTCGATGATGCCACGGATTTGGTCGAAAGAACCAAGGCGCAGACCCTTAGAGTTCGCGGTTGGCTGCTTTGCAGTCATTTGAATGACGGCAATATCAGTGCCAGGGTTTTCATCGTAGAACCCGGAAGCTCGCGTTGCGTCACCCGCTTCAGCTGTGATCGGCAAGTAGCCCGTATTCTGGTGCCATGCCGCCTGAACGTCCGAAGTCGAAAGGAAGCTCAGGAACTCGCCAACCCCTTTGTACTCATCAGAGTCGTGGCCTGCCATGACCCACAGCGATGCACCACCGATGATGGTGTTTTGGGGCTCAGCGGTGACGGCTTTCCAGTAAGGAAGTGGGCGCACTTCAAAGTCAAACTCGGCTTCCGCATTGATACCGGCATAGCCAGCAGAGCTTTCTGTAAATAGCGCACACTCACCCGAACGGAAGTTTGCTCCGCCCTCGTTGCGACGTCCGGTGTAAATGAACTTACCGTCTTTCGCCCACTCCTGCATGGCGGACAGGTGAGCGACTTGCGCAGGTCCATTCAACATCAACTCTGTGTCGAGCCCGGCAAATCCATTGTCTTTGCTGGCGAAAGGCACGTCGTGATAAGCCGAGAAGTTTTCAAGGTGGATCCAGCTCTGCCAAGCAGTCACGAGCGGGCAGTCTTCACCACCGGCTTTCAACGCATCGAGCGCGCCGCCGACATTCTCCCAAGTCGAAAGATCCATGTCAGGATCGACGCCGGCAGCTTCAAATGCATCGCGGTTAACCCAAAGAACAGGTGTGGACGAGTTAAATGGTAGCGACAGCATATCGCCGTCAGTTGTCGTGTAGTAACCTTTGACAGAACCAATATAGGCGTCAGGGTCAAATGTTGCACCGCTTTCCGCCATCACTTCGTAAACCGGAACAATCGCACCGCCTGCAGACATCATCGTGGCTGTGCCAACTTCAAATACCATCAAGATATGAGGCTGTTCCTGTGCGCGAAACGCTGCAATGCCCGCATTCAGAGTTTCGGAATAGTTTCCTTTGTGACTTTGCACGACCTTGTAGTCGCTTTGACTTGCGTTGAATTCATCGACCTGTGCGGCGACAAGTTCGCCCAAACGTCCGGTGAACGCATGCCAGAACTGGACTTCGGTTTGTGCCGATGCCGCTATCGGCGTCAGCATGGTGGATACGGCTGCCAAGCCGAACAGATGCTTTTTCATATTTTCCTCCCTTGCGCCGTTCTTGGCGCTGATGGCGTCGATAACGGCTAAAAAGCTGACAATTCGCTTCGTGGCTAAAGAGTACCTTGAGTCAGATATAATGCAAGATGCTTCATGCTTGATTTTTCATAACACAATGTTATGGATTTCGAATTCGCCCACACATGGCAACGACATGAAACAGAGCAAAACCCCGCGCATTCGCCAGCTTGAGGCACTCATATCCGTCATCAGTAACGGCTCTATGACATCTGCGGCCGCAGACATGGGCATCAGTCAACCTGCAATTAGCCGGCTTCTTTCCGATCTGGGAAAAGACTTCAATTTTCAACTGTTTGACAAGCGCGATGGGCAGTTGGTCCCGTCACAGGAAGTTCGCCTTCTTGAACCTGACATCAGGCGTGTCATCGAGTTGATGCAGCAAATTGCAGATGCGAGTTCCGACATCACAAAAAGAAAGGCGGGGCATATCCGCGTTGCCTGTCTTCCGGGCTTCGCCACCAGCCACCTTCCGTCTGTCGTCGCGGAATTTCTTCGCGAACGACCCGGCATATCGATGACAATCGAACCCGACCGACCGGAAAGAATCCTCGAATGGATGGTCACCGAGCAGTACGACTTTGGAATCACCGACGGTTTCTTCGGGCATCCCGCAGTGGACCGGACCGATATCAATGTCCGCACAGTATGCATTTTCCCTAAAGGTCATGATCTGGAGCGACTGGAACGGGTGCGCCCACAAGACCTCGAGAAAGAACGCATCATACATACCCGCAAAGACAGCGTGTTCTTTCAGGAGCTGGAACGCCGCTTTAGGGAAGATCAGACTGAGCTTCTATCCTACATCGAAGTCCGGCAGTTTACAGCCGCGTGCGAGCTAGTTTGCCACGGCGCAGGTGTTTCCATCGTAAGCGAGCTCGACGCCGCTAAGTATGTCGATCTGGGTTTGGATTTCAGACCGTTCCATCCAACACTTCCCCACGTCATCTCCCTCGTCCGGCCCAGCCATAAAATGCCGTCACTCATTACTCTTGAGTTCATGGAAGACTTCATCGCCAGCCTCGATCCGTATCTCTTTTGAGTTTGCCTTTAGGCTGCTTTGTCCGAATAACCGACATTGGATGTCGGCGTAGCGAAAGACCGCTTCGCTACCCTTAGCGAAGCATTCTTCGCCGGCTCCCGAAGGCGACTTTGGGCGGAAAGCGCAACTTCGCTGGCAGTGCATTACATAGGTGTGCGCTGACACAAGCGCTAACCATCGGTGGAAATCACGAGATTAGCCTTGAGGGGTAATATCAAGCTAGCAGTGTGAATATGATCGTCGCCAAGCCAGAATTGAGCTTCGACTCCAAGCATCCGCTAATTTGAAGGTCAAAGGGACAGAGGTTTGTTTTGGCTGCTTGCGAATTTAGATATGGGTTCACCGTACGGATTTCTGTGCCTTTGCCGGCTTCTCTACGAAAATCGCAGGAACTCTTTCATATTTCTTGCTTTTCGTACGAAATTCGAAGCAAATTTAAAGTGAAATTCGCGATTCGAAGGGTTCACTTGATTTGGCAGACCTGAATCTGACAGAGCAGCGCAGGAGTATTCGCTCTCCGGCCGATGAACTAAACGGCCAGATCATCGCGATCTTAGAGGAGGACGGGCGCACGCCGTTTTCCGAGATCGCAATGACCTTGGGTGTGTCCGAAGGCACCATAAGAAACCGCGTCAGTGCGCTTCGCGAGGCCAACATGCTGCGGATCGTGGCCATCGCCGATCCTGTGGCTCGGGAATACAAGACCGATGCAATCCTTGGTGTCAAAGTTGCGCCGGGAGTTGCGCCTGCGGATGTCGCCTTTAGGTTTCAGGACGATCCACGGGTCGTTTTCGCGCTTTGGGTGGCTGGCAGTTTCGATCTGATCTTGGAGATTGTCAGCGACGATGCTGACGCTCTTCAGGATTTCCTTGAAGACGAAATTCATTCCGCGATCGATATCGCCCATGTCGAGGTGATGATGGGGATGAAGAACTTCAAAAACCAATTCTTGCTGAAACGGGATTGGAAGCCGGAAAATGGGTAAACTGAACAAGACTTTGGCGCGATTCCGCGACGGAGCGCATCCAGCACACGGCCTGCCGCCGGCCGCGTATCTCAGCAAGGTTTTCTGGAAGAAGGAATGCAAAACAGTACTTGCCGACAACTGGGTCTGCGTCGGAGCCGCGCACGAGTTGACTGCTCCTGGAGATGTTGTGCCGGTGACCGTCGCAGAACAACCTCTCGTGCTCGTTCGGAAGCAGGACGGAGAGATTGCCGCTTTCCATAACGTCTGCAGCCATCGCTGCATGACGCTGGTGGAAGAGCCAAAAAACGTCGGCAAGTTGATCCGCTGCCCGTATCACGCTTGGTCCTACGATCTTGATGGCAATCTCAAGGCCTCGCCGCATTTCGGCGGCACCGACACGCATGAGATGGATGGCTTTGACAAGACGAAGAACGGGCTCGTTCCCGCGCGTTCGCATGTCTGGCAAGACTGGATTTTCGTGAACCTCAACGGCAACGCTATTGCATTCGAGGACTATGCCGGTGCGTTGATCTCCCGACTGGACGGCATCGACTTTTCCAAGTTGACCCATATTGGCACGCTCGATTTCGGTGTCGTCGAGACCAACTGGAAACTTATCATGGAGAACTTCATTGAGCCGTACCACGTACAGTTCGTCCATGCCTCCACGACCGATCAGCCGCTCTCCGATCACTACACAATCGTGGATGGAAATTGCCTTGGCAGTGCAGTCGATCTCTCGGAAGAAACCGGCACTTCTGGGTCTCTCGCGGTAAGTTCACGCTACCTGACCCTGTACCCAAATTTCATCGTTGGTCGGTACTTCCCAGACCAGATGGGAGTTTATTTGAACATCCCGCTTGGTCCGGACCGCATGATGCAGAAGAGGTACCTTTACACGACCGAGGATCAAACGCTGCCTCCGTCGGAGATCGATGGGTTGATGAAGCTCTGGTGGGATGTCCACAAAGAAGACCACGAGATGGTCGAACGCATGTGGCGCGGTCGTCGTTCCGTCGCTGCCGCAGATGGTGGGCTTTTGTCGCCAGTGTGGGAAGACAGTGTCCGCGCTTTTCAGGAAAAGATCGTGGCCGATGTCACGGCAACAAAGGGGAATTGACCATTGAGCGACATTGCGAGCGGATTTCGACTGGCGCATACGATGCTGAGGGTGATGGACACCGACAAATCGCTGGAATTCTACTGCGGCATTCTGGGAATGGAGGTGCAACGGCGCACCGATTACCCGGACGGCAAATTCACCAACACCTTCATTGGCTACGGGCCGGAGGCCGAATTTCCCTGCCTTGAGTTGACCTGCAACTGGGATCAGAGCGAGCCTTACGACAAAGGCAACGGCTGGGGGCACATCTGCATCGAAACGCCCGACGTCTACAAAGCCTGCGAAGACCTTGCTGCGGCAGGCGTGAACATCACGCGCCCGGCGGGCCCGATGAAGAACGGCACCCGCGTCATCGCATTCTGTGAAGATCCGGACGGCTACAAGGTCGAACTCAACGAAAGCATAACGAAACACCTGGCCGCGGAGGCAAACTGATGGGCGACAAACCAAGACTGATGAAATGGGATCTGGTCGAAGACCGCTACAACGCGATCGGCGAGAAGGACAGCGATACCTACATCAAACCGATGGTCACCAGCGCCTTCAGCGAAACCATGTGCGGTGGCATCAACGTGTTGAAAAACATTGTCGTGCCTTGGGATCTGACCTGCGACGAGATCATTTACGTGCTGGAAGGCATGTTCCGCCTGACCTGTGACGGCGAGACCTACATCTGCAACCGCGGCGACGTGTTGTACATCCCGAAGGATAATCACATCACTTACGAAGCCGACGAGCGCTGCGTGATTTTTTACGCCGCCTATCCGCACAACTGGAAACAACTCGCGGGCCTGACCCACGTACCGGGGATTGACCCCGATGATTTTGTTCCGGGCTGAGGAGAAACGCGATGAGCAAGATTTACTACGAGAGTTTCGCCGAGGCCGTAGAACGCAACCGCCCCCGGATTCCCGAGGTTCAGAAAGAACTTGAAGAGGCCGGCGTCAAATACGTGATGGCCGCCTGGATCGACCTGCATGGAGTGCCAAAGACCAAGCCGGTGCCGATGAGCGATTTTGAGCCTCTGTGCCTCGGCAAAGGTCCTCAGTTCGCCGTGCATTCTATTTCCTATGTGCCGGAACTCAGTCCTGCCGACAGCGATCAGGTTGTCGTGCCGGACCTCGACGCGGTTTATATCTGCCCGTGGGATCCCGAAACCGCGATGATCTTCTCCGATCTCTATTGGGAAGACGCGCCCTACAACGTTTGTCCGCGTCAGGCATTGAAACGCGCAATGCAGGAAGCCGCGGCAGACGGCTACACGGGCTTCGCGGGCGTCGAACCTGAGTTCATCGTCATGACCTATGACGAAGATGGAATGCCTGTGAAGGCTTTTGACGATGACCCCGCCGAAGGCATCCGCCCGCGCCGCCAGGCGTTCGGCTATGACGTAGAATACTCGATCGATTCCATGTCATTCTTGAAGGACATGATCGATATCATCGAAGACCTTGGCTGGAACCTGCATGACGTGGTGGCAGAAGGCGCATATTCGCAGTTCGAGCTCGATTTCCACTATACCAATATGTTGGAGATGTCGGACCGGCTGGTGTTCCTCCGGATCGTTTTGAAGGAGATCGCGAAGCAACACGGCTGTTTCGTGACCTTCATGCCAAAGCCAACGATAGGCGATTGGCGCTCGGGAGCGCACATCAACATGTCGATGGGCCACGAAAGCCGCCCGGGCCAAAACATTTTCGAAACCGAAGACGGCACCGACTGGACAGACGAAAGCCGTTGGGCGGTAGGCGGCTTGATGGCCCATGCTGAAGCAATCACCGCGATCACCTGTCCGACCGTCAACTCCTACAACGGCCTGGTGCCGCGTGTTGGTGGGTTCGAAGGCGGCACGGTCACGTGGGCGCCGACCAACATCACCTACGGATACAATAACCGGTCGGCGCAATTCCGACTGCCGCAAAGCCGTCACTGCATCGAAAACCGCGCCGCCGACATGACGATGAATGTTTATCTTGCCATGGCGATGACGCTGACCTGCGCGATCGAGGGCATCAAGAACAAGATCGACCCAGGCAAACCAACGGACTTCGACCTATACGAGAAGACCGAGGCGGAGCTGGCCCAACTGGGCATCCGTCGCCTGCCACGCACGTTGTTCAACGCTATCGAAGCGCTAAAAGGCGACAAGGTTGCCGAGCATGTCATGGGACCTGTCATGAGGAAATCCTACGTCGAATACAAAAACGACGAGTGGGAGCGATATCACCAGGCCGTGACCGATTGGGAAGTGCAGGAATACCTGCGGCTTTACTAGCGTGGGCCACAAGACGTTCAAATTGGGCAACCTGCCGCTGACCGATGGCGGCACGTTGCGCGATGCGCAATTGGCCTACCAGACCTATGGCACGCTCTCGCCTGTGGGCGACAATGTCGTTGTCATGCCGACATTTTATACCGGATCACACGAGCGCAACGAAGGCTATTTCGGCCCCGGTCGTGCACTGGACCCGGCGCGTCATTTCATCGTGTCAATCAACTTGTTCGGTGGCGGAAAATCCACGTCGCCCAGCAACTCGACTCAGCAGCCAGGCGCAATCTTTCCGTCCGTGTCCTTTCAAGACAACATCCGCGCGCAGCACACTTTGCTGACGGAAGAACTGAATGTTGAACGCATTGCGCTAGTTCTTGGGTGGTCAATGGCGGGCTGTCAGGCCTACCACTGGGCGGTTCAATACCCGGAAATGGTCGGTGCCATCCTACCATTCTGCGCTTCCGCTAGAACTTCTCCGCACAACTTTGTTTTTCTCGAAGGCGTAAAAGCTGCACTTTGCACTGATCCGGTCTGGAACAACGGCGACTACGACGTTCAACCGACCGAAGGCTTGCGCGCCTTTGGCCGCGTTTATGCTGGGTGGGCGTTCTCGCAGGCCTTCTACCGGAATGGCTTGTACCAACAGCTCGGCTACGACAACGTTGAATCTCTGTTGGGCGACTGGGCAACGGATCACGCCGAGAACTGGGACGCCAATGATCTACTCTGCAAGCTCGCCACTTGGCAACGAGGCGATGTGAGCAGCGGGCCGACGTTCAACAATGACTTCGCTAAAGCCCTCGGATCGATCCACGCGCGCACCATTTTGATGCCGTGCAATCAAGACCTCTACTTTCCGCCAGAGGACAACGAAATCGAGGCCGCGTTGATACCGAACGCGCAGTTCCGCCCCGTCACCTCCGACTTTGGCCACTGCGCCGCCAACCCTGGCAACGACGCCGAGTTTGAACGGCAGCTCGACGCAAACATCGCTGAACTGCTCGCGCAGTAACCGAGGGCGGTATGCTCTACGCGAAACGTCAAACCGCGCGCAGTAAAAGGCGCTAAGCTTGGCTCATGAGCAATTCCCAGTACCAAGACCCTCACGGAACATCGCCTTTCCTCGAACCCAAATTGAAAGCGGCGCTCGGGAGACAAGTCCATCAACCGCAGTGACGGTGTGTAAGTTTACCGAGTCTACTGAAAGAGGGATCGCGGCAATGTCGCCGCGATCTGCGTCCCTAAGCTGTTGATCAGCTGCTGGCTTCTGCCCGAGCCTTCAGAGCCTTGTTCATTGCCACAAACCCATTGTGTGTGTCTTCGCGAATAAGGGCGATCAGCGGGTATCCGAGAAGGCCAGTAAAGTTCTCGCCGTGACGGAAAACCGTCGTCCCGCGATCTGTCTCTTCCAGAATAAAGTAGTGTTCACCGTCGAAGATACCTTTGAAGCCAAGGCGCCCGACCCAGCGCAGCTCTTCCTTTTCGATGGCCACCAGTACTTCTGGGGTGAAGTCCATCGGGGTGTTTCCGTCAGCGCCGACAGTAACCTTGAGACGCTCGCCGGCTTTCAGGTTACCAGAAATGCTGCGAACAAATGGGTTCCAATCTGCATAGGATTCTGTGTCGGCCAGTTCTTTCCAGACGGCATCGGCCGATGCTTCGATTTCAATTTCAGTCTCGATAGACGGGCCCATGAATTGACCAATTCCGAAGGCAACGACAACTGCGGTTGCGGCGACTGTGGCTGAGGTGGTGAGTATCGACATATCTTGGTTCCTTTGTGTGTATGAGCCATTTCGGTGGCTGGGTTTCGTTGGAACAAAGATGTGATATTCACAAAATTTGATAAATTGGCTAATTTTTGATACTTAATATAAAAAAACGTAGATACCTTTATGCAGTACTCTTG
>JAPPOI010000029.1 GCA_028818055.1 Boseongicola sp. | reverse complement strand
CCGCCTTTTGGGCACCATAGGATGTTTGCGGCGCACTGAGGAATGTGTCGTCAATCTTGAACGGATAGGGTGCGCCAAAGACTGCAATAGACGATGTAAAGATGACGCGTGGGCGATAGGTGCCGCCGCTTGCATCATGTTCAGCCTTGATGTGATCCAAAAAGCTGCGGAAGGCGCTGGCATTCACGGACCAGCCCAGATCGAACTCTTTTTCTGCGTGGCCTGACACTATGGAAGCAAGATGAAAAATTACATCGGGGCGCTGCGAAATCAGGGTCCGCACTGCATGATCGTCGGTTACATTTCCCGGAACCTTTTCGAATGCAGGTGCACCATCTTCGGGAAAACCAAGATCAAACAGTGTGACTTGTTCGTCGTTGCTTGTCAGGGGTTCAGACGACAGTGAATGGGCGAGTTTCTGGCCCACCATTCCGCCGCCGCCGATAATAAGTATTGAAGTCATTTGCGCCTATCCTCGACCGGTGCGGCGAAGATAGGCGCTTGAGCTCTTTGGTGCCAGAGCCCTTTTGCAAACCGCGTTTTTTGGTCAGTGTGAGGAAGCGGTTTCGGTTTCAGCGATCGCCACGATCTGGTTGTCGTCGGCGTTGCGAAAGATGGTTGTACCAACGCCGTCACAATCCAGCGAAAGTCGGCGTGGGACATCGTAATGATGGAACACATGCAGTCGTTGGCTAAGCTCAACAAAGGTGCGGTCCTGGCTTTCAGACCTGGCGTGACTGCATTGGCGAATAAAGTCCGAGTAAATGTTTGGATCGATCAGCCCAGCTCCATTCAGGTGGATGTTTGGAATGATTTCGATCTCGAATCTGGGATTGGGTGAACTTGAACGTGCGGCGTTCATGAGCCGTGCCCCATCTTGGAGAAGTTCGCGCGAGCGAGATAACGCGCGAGCATTCAATGGGGCCACATACGGTGCATTCATTGGTGGTGTCGCGGTATTTGGCATTTGGATGTGACGAAACTCGGTCACAAGTTCGATCCTGACGACGTCGCCAGCGTAATTTCTGAAGTTTACCAGGCTTCGCCACCCGTTTTCCGGGCTGGGCGAAAGGCCAATGTCAAATGCAACAGTATCGCCTTCCGAAAATCCGCTTGAGAGACCTGAGACTGAGGCACAAAGCACGACTGGAATGACAGGCTTTCCTTCGCTGTCGACCAAATCGGCACCACGTATACTCGTGCGCGCAGCAATGGCGCTGCGATGCCGATAGAGCGCTTCGCTCAGTAGCCATGCAGTGTTTAGTTGTCGGTTTGGATGCAGATGGTTTTGGCCCAGTCCAAACGCATGAGCATGAGAGGGGTCTTCGACGAGAACGGGGAAATCAGCGTCAGGAAATTGTTCCAGAGAAAAGTTGAGTGACATGCGACCAGTACCCTTGGCGTTATGTTCTGTGTTCCAACGTGGTCCGGACCGATATTAGGGATATGTCAAATCGATCCGGACCAACTGGGTACACATGTTTGGGGTTTACTCAGAACCATCGTCACCGCTTACAAGTCACACCATGCCGCAGAGGTGGCTTTTGGGTCTGTGATCAAGATCACCGACCGAAAATTTATTTCAATTTTTTCGAGAGTTTTTTGTCGAAGAGGAGTTAAAGTGTTGATCCAAAAGCAATAATTTCTAGAGCTTCGTCGTCTTCAACAGTTAGTCCGCCGCGCGTGAGTTCCACAATGCCATCTTTTTTCCAATCCGACAGCATGCGCGAAACTGCTTCACGCGTCGCGCCCACGAACTCGGCAAGTCGTGCGTGGGACATTTCCAGTTTCGCGTCGGGACCGGCGCTGTTGGTCAGATAGATGAGCCTACGCGCCAAACGCGCACTGAGTGGCAACAGGGCTTGCTCGCTGATCTGATTGGACATCCATCGCATGCGACGACCCGCGAGCATGAGAAGGTCGACAGCAAGCTGTGGTTCTTCCGTTACCGCGTCGCGCAAGTCGCCTGCGCTTATTCGGTTGAGCGTGGTTGGTTCCAAAGCCGTAGCGGTTGCTGTGCGCTCGGACGGATCAAAGAGCGAGATTTCACCCAGGCCTTCACCATTCCTCATGATGCAAAGGGATAGCTTACGACCGTCTTCCGACACGACACTGACGTCCAATGCTCCATTGGTGACAACATAAAAGGTGTCACCGCTGTCGCCTTGCGAGAACAGGATTTCGCCTGTGTTGAGCTCGACAGTCTGAGAGACGCGCTTGAGCACGTCCATCAAGGCCGGAGAAGCGTTTGCCAAAAATCCTGTATCACGAAGCATCTGTTATCCCTCGCGCTTCACATAGCAGGTCTTTTTCGGGGTCGGAAGTTATCCTTCTTGGCAAGTGGTCTGAAGCCCTTATAGTCCGCGCCATGACGAATAGTGAACTTGAAGAACCGGCGTTTGGGACCAGCGGCTTGCGAGGGCTGGCTGAGGCACTGACCGATGAGTTGGTCGCGTCTTACGCCGCTGTGTTTTGTAAACTCTTTCCCAACTCGGGTGTTTTGTTCGTGGGTCAGGACCTGCGTGCATCGTCATTGCGCATCGCGGAAGCGGTTGCGATTGGCGCGGCCAATGCGGGTTTGAATGTGGTGAATTGTGGTGTCGTTCCGACACCTGCATTGGCGATGGTTGCCATGCAGGCCGACACAATTTCGATCATGGTGACGGGTAGTCACATCCCGGCAAATCGAAACGGTCTGAAATTCTATCGCGCAGATGGCGAAATCACCAAGGCCGACGAACTGGCGATGCGTGAGGGGTTGGCGAGCATTAGCGTCGATCTCGAGGCATCACCAACTATGATCGAAGCCGCCGCGCGAGACGCTTATATCGCACGATACGTCAACTTTTTCGGCCCGGCTGCGCTTTCTGGAAAGAAAATCGGGTTCTGGGCACAAAGCTCGGCTGCGCGGGAAGTCTTGCCAGATATGCTCCGTGCACTTGGCGGTGAAGTATTCCTTCTGTCCCCTTCAAAAGAGTTCGTGCCCATCGATACCGAGGCGGTGGACGACGAGACCAGAGGCAAACTCAAAACTTGGGCTAATGAACACGGTCTGGATGCTGTAATCTCAACCGACGGCGACGCGGACCGGCCGCTTCTGGCGGATGAGAACGGATCAGTTGTTCCCGGGGACATCCTTGGTGCAATTACCGCCCGTGAATTGGGTGCAGACGTTGTGGTCACCCCAGTTTCTGCGAACACGATGGTCGATCAGATGCCCGATTTTGATCAGATTGTGCGAACCAAGATTGGATCGCCATATGTCATCGCGGGCATGGACGAAGCGGGCGGTCGGGTTGTCGGATACGAGCCAAACGGCGGGTTCTTGTTGGGCTTCACGGCGACACGGGGTTCAGCAGAGATGCTGCCTTTGGCAACGCGCGATGCGGTTCTTCCCATCCTTGCAGTATTAACTGGTGGAGGAGGCGGCAGCGTTTCCGAGCTGGTTGCTTCGTTGCCAATGCGGCGGACTGCGACGGACCGGTTGAAGGATGTTCCGCGCGAAGCGTCGGACACGCTGGTGCGGTCAATTCTTGGTGGCGACACATCTGCTTTGCCGGATGATTTGGGCGACATCCAAAACATCGACCAAACAGATGGCGTTCGGATGTTGTTTGAAACAGGAACAATTGTGACGATCAGACCGTCTGGCAATGCGCCGGAGTTAAGGTGCTATGTCGAGGCTGACACTGAGGCTGAGGCGAGCAGGGTCATGCAGAGTACGCTAAAGAATATGCGCGAGATCGTGAGCGGTTAAACGTCAAAAACAGTGAACTCACCAAAGCCGAGCGAAGCCGTCCACGGGTCGCCAGACTGAGTGATGTCCATCAAGCACTTGAAGACGCCGGAATGTGACACCCACAAGGTGGGACCCGGGCGGGGTTTTCGCAATGCGGCCTGAACGCGCGTACGGGCCATCGCCACCGACTCTCCGCCGTGTGAGCGGGCGTTCAGCACGTCTTTTGCCCATGCATCGATTTCGGCGCGTGGGATATCATCCCATTTCCGCATCTCCCAAGTACCGAAATCTATTTCGATGATGTCGGGTTCGATACTCACCGAGACGCGTCGCTGCGCGGCAAGTGCTTCGGCGACGCTTTTGCAACGGCTAAGCGGGCTGGTGACTATTGCGTCAAACGAAGGCAGTTCTGCGTTCAATTGGGAAACCGTCGTGTCGAGATTATCGAGCAGCGACAGGTCCGTGCGTCCGTAGCATGTTCCAGATTCAATTTCCGGTTCGGGGTGGCGGAGGAAAATCAGAGACATGCGAGGATCACGACCGGAACGGCGGTCTCGACGATTTGTTCGATAGCGCCCAGTGTGTCGCCGGTATAACCGTCGATCTTTTTGCGCAGGAAGCGGACAAACCGATCGACAGCGATGGCAGTCATCAGCGCGGCGGCGAATGCTGCAAGCAGATTTGCCAACAGAGCGACGATCACCAAAGCGGCTGCAGCCGCAGCCCATGGGGTCGCGTCAAACACCAGCTCGCTTTTCCCCAATGCATCCGCCGCGCCTGATGTTCGGGCGTATCGGAGGTTCTTGAGAAGCTGAGTAATTGCAAAACGACCCAATGTGTGCGCGGCAATGAAGGCGGAAACCGCCGCCCAGGTCGGAAGTGCCGCAAGCGCTGCAATCTTTATTGCCAGTGCTACGCCCAAAGCCAAAATACCATACACACCGACGCGGCTGTCACGCATGATTTCCAGCGCGCGTTCCTTTGTCCAGCCGCCGCCCAGTCCGTCTGCGGTGTCGGCCAATCCGTCTTCGTGAAGTGCGCCAGTGAGGGCTATTCCGACGGCAACCGTCAGTATCACCGCAAGTGTCGACGGAAAGAGTGTAGTAAATAGCAGGTAAGACAGCCCAAGGCATGCACCGATGCCGAGCCCGACCCACGGGTAGAGACGCGGTGCGCGTGCCATTGTGTCGTCGGAAGCTTCCCCTAGAGAAAGAGGCAAGCGCGTCATGAATGAGAGCGCGAGAAGGAATTCGGCTCTCAGATTCGTCATGCTGGCCCGGACACGCCAGCGGTTTCAAAACTGGCCATATCGTTCAGCATGGCTGCTGCGGACCGCAGCAAAGGCCACGCCAGCAATGCGCCGGTGCCTTCGCCCAATCGCAACGACAGATTTAAAAGCGGTTTTGCGTTCATGGCCGATAGCATAGCGCCGTGACCCTGTTCTTCCGAGAGGTGCGCGAAAACCATCGCATCCCGCGACTGTGGCGCAAGGTGTGTGGCAATTAGTGCTGCCGACGAAGCGATAAAGCCATCGACAATGACAAGACGTCCTGCGGATGCCGCTGACATCATCGCGCCTGCCATCATCGCAATTTCGAAACCGCCATATTCCGCGAGTGTTTCGGCAGCATCCAGGTTGCCGGTACGAGATGCAGCTTGGGTGAGGATCTCGGTTTTCTTGGAAAGACCATCATCATCCAATCCTGTGCCACGACCTGTCAGTACGTCCAATGGGGTATCGGTCAGCTTGTGGGCAATCAAAGCTGCCGCGGAGGTGTTACCAATGCCCATTTCGCCAAATGCCACTGCGTCGCTATCTCCATCAGTGCCCAACGCCTCACCGTAAGCAATGGCTTGGTCACGTTCTGCAGTGGTCATCGCTGGACCAGTCAGGGAATTTGCGGTGCCGGCACCGACACGCCGATCGATCAGCCCGGGTGCGTCGATCGCATCTCCGGCAACGCCTGCATTCACGACGCGCAAGTCTATGCCATTCGTTCTTGCAAAAACATTCGCAGCCGCGCCGCCGCCTGCAAAATTGAGAACCATCTGCCGTGTGACTTCCTGTGGAAACAGGCTGACGCCTGATTGGGCGATGCCGTGGTCTGCCGCAAAGATTGTCAGTTGGCAGGTCTCCATTTTAGGTGTCAGGGTCTGTTGAAGCGTTGCAATTTGTGCTGCCATCTCCTCGATCCGACCCAGCGCGCCGAGCGGCTTTGTTTTGGTATCAATCTTATGTTGCAGCTCGGCTGCGAACGCGGTTTGCTCGGCCATGAGAATCCCCAGAAATCTTCCAGCCGTGACTATGCTGGGAGAGATGGTTGATGCAATGAAAAAAGGGACTTTGCGATGGGCGGGCGCGTAGTTTTGGTGACCGGGGGTGCACGTTCCGGAAAGTCCGTTTGGGCGGAACGGCGTTGTGCCGAGCTGGGCGCGCCATTGACCTATATTGCAACGGCAGAACCGCGAGACGGCGAGATTTCGGACCGCATTGCGGCGCACATCGCGCGGCGTGGTGCGGAATGGGCGACTTTGGAAGAACCTCGCAATCTGGTTAGCGCCCTGGATAGAACCGACAATGGTGGTGCGCGTCTTGTGGATTGTATGACGCTTTGGCTTACGAACGAGATGTTGGCCGACGATGGAGACTGGGAAACTGCGCTTGAGGCGTTAGTCGAGACCTTGGGTCACCAAACATCTCCAGTGGTTCTGGTCACGAACGAGGTCGGATCCGGCATCGTTCCCGACAACGCGCTAGCGCGCGCTTTCCAAGATGCTGCAGGCACCGTCAATCAATGGCTGGGCGCTCTTGCTGATGAAGTGGTTCTGGTGGTCGCCGGCCAGCCCTTGAAGATCAAGGGTTAGCCAAAGCGCATATTTACGCGTCAGTTCGCGGCCTGCATCAGGCCTTCGTCTTTCAGGCGTGTATAGGTTTCGTCGATGGCGCGGTGCGCGCGTTCAACCAATGTGTCAATTTCGTCTGTGGTAATCGGCAGCGGCGGACAAATGATCATTCGATCGCCGCCGTGACGCATGACAAGATTATTTGCAAAGCAGCGTTCGCGGCCAATCAAGCCCGCTGTACCGGGACCACCGGCAACACCTGCGCG
>JAPPOI010000353.1 GCA_028818055.1 Boseongicola sp. | reverse complement strand
GTGTAGCTGTGTCCACGACCTGGTCCATCGATCACCACGATCCAGCCAACCGGGAACTTCTGTTCCACAGCCTGCTTCTGCTCTTCAGCAGCGGCGAAAATGTCTTTTGCATCGTCCGTTGGATCTTGGAAGCCCAGCAGCCGGGTTTTCACACGCCCAGCATTACGGCCCGAGCGTCCTGCAGCCACGGCGGTTGAAATGTTGACGAACTCTTCTTCGACCGCTTCCGGAGTGTTGTTCTGCAGCTCAACTTTGCTGCCCTCTCCGACAACATCAGCCAGCTTACGGCGGACAACGTCGTCCTCCGGCACAGGTGCAGGTTCGGGAATGTCTGTTTTCTCGACTGCCGCGCTCGCAAGGGCAACGGTTTCGGAAACCACCGAGCTTGGAACCGGTCCGTCGTCGTCCAAATCCTGAGCAATGTCGAAGTCATCGTCGAAATCGTCTTCCGGATCATCGTCATTGAAGACATCCGAGAAACCATGTTCTTCTTCTACATCGTCATCACTGGCGAAGCGCGAAGACCAATTTTCCTCATCGGAAATTTCGGGTGTATCAGCTTCGTCAGCATGATCATCGGACGCGATTTGGTCGTCAAAGTTATCATCAGCAAAGTCAGATTCCATCGCATCATCCATTTCGAACGTTTCGTCGTCAGACGGCATCAACGAGTCCTCGCTGGCCGCGGCAAACATGGCCGCATCCTGATCCGCGTTTCCGTGATCCCAAGTTGCGGGCTCGGTCCGAGGGCGGCTGACGGGCCGCGAAATTGGGCGGCTTGTCGACTGCGGACGCACAACCTTGGCCAGGTCATCACGGTACGGACTTTGCTCCTGAGGATCGGCAGCAGAGTCGCGACCAGCCACATGCTTTAGAACACGGTCGGCTTTTGTCGCAGCAGCGGCTGCTTTCAGGTGCGCCATTGCAGACCGGCGGCGCGATGTTTCCCGTTCGCCCATCTTGGAATTGGTTTCGCTCAAGATCCGATCTTCCGAGCTTGTTACCACGCTATCGAGTTGACTGCGGGCAATTGCACGGCGACCGAAGTCTTCGTCATTTGACCAGTCGCTGTCTTCGATATCTTGCTGCGACGCGATCAGGTCACGGCGTGCCTGCGCCTGACCTTCCGAGGTCACGCGGCCTACAGCTCCGACGGCACCACGGATCTCGTCGACCAGCATGGACTTGTCGTCTGGTGAGGCAGTTGGTTGAACGTAACCGTCTTCCGACAGCTCTTCGTCGCCCCAATCTTCCTCGTCGTCCCAATCCTCATCAGACCATCCGTCGTCACCCCAGCCAGCGCCTTCAACTTCTTCAGGCTCTTCTTCTCTGGAATGGATCGGCTTCGTCGCGTCAGCAAACTCCGGACTGCGGCTTTTGACGCTTCCGTTGACCTGACCACTGTCATCGGCAGTCCCTTCGCCGCGGCGAATTTTCTCTTCTGCCTGCGCTCGCATTTCCAACTGTGCAGCCGTTTCTTCCGGATCGGGCTTTCTCGTCAGCATTTTTGAAAACAACTTCATGGCACTGCCTCGTTAAAGATAATCCGAAGGACCATTTCCGCGGAACGTACCGCGCAACAGTCCAAAGGGGAGAAGACGACTCAGAATCGACTTGCGCCGTTTCGGAGGTGTTATTTCGTCATGGTTGACACTCATTGCCGAACGGCGTGCAGCCTCTTCGGCATTTTTCGATTGCTCCTGATGGAAAGCGAAATCATCCAGCAGGGCCAGCTCATCCAAGGTTTTCTTGCGTTGACGAGCCTGTTCTTGGGCCAATTTCTGAAGGCGCTGAGCTTCTTTGCGCTCGGCTTTGGCCTTTGCCTCGTGTTCTTTGATATCGGCTTCCACCGCCTTGTTCGTCTCTTGAACAAGACGCGAAATTGAAAGTTCGATCTGGCGATCAAGCTCGGCCTGGGCAAGAGCAGCTGAGCGACGACGTTCGGTATCGACGAGCTCGATCCAATCGCGCGCCGACTGGATGCGGTCGGGAGGGAAAACCGACAGCGCCTTGTCGATGGCGTGCAAAAACGCGTCTTCGAACTGCGGGAACTTGCCCGAGACCGGGCGATAAGGATCAGGGCGGTCAGATGCGATGGCACTGACGCGCGCCTGGCTGTCCGGCGGGGCCTGACCAGTGAGTACGTGATAGAACGTCGCTCCGAGGGAATAGAGGTCAGACGACGCATCTTGCGTCGAGCCGGCGATATAAAATTCATGCGGGCTGTAGCCGTCTTTAACGACATGCAACGCAGAAAGTGCGCGCGATGCCCGCGTGGCTTCTTCCTTGGCGGCGCCAAAGTCGATCAGGACAGGATTGCCCTTGCCATCGATAAGAATGTTGTCCGGGCTGATATCCCGGTGAAGAACGTCATTTGTATGAATGTAGTGGACGGCCTCCAAACACTTCAGGAGGATGTCCTTCACATCGCGCGGATGAAGTTTCATCCGCGGGTCCTCAATCGTGTCGAGCAGATCACGACCGCGGACAAAATCCAGCGCCATATAGGCTGTCTGGTTATCTTCGAAAACCTGATGGATGCCGACGATGTGCGGATGCTGGAGTTTGGAAAGTCTCCGAGCTTCAGCGCCGAAGTGCTTCACCACTGCATCGAATTCCGCCTGATGCTGGCGCGACCGCGCCATAACCGCACCGTTGTTGCGGCAACACATCGAAGACGGGAAGCATTCCTTGATAACGACAATCCGGTCCAGACTGTCGCGAGCGAGATACGTCATGCCGAATCCACCGGCGTTCAGGAACTTTTCGATCCTGAACTGCCCGTGCAGCAGCTCCGTGCCAGGCTTTAACGAATCCGCAAAGCTGTCGCTTTGTGCCGGTTCGTGATTTTGTTGCCCGTCGCTCATCTTTCACCCAAGTTGGTGCCGCGATCTGTGCAAGTGAGACTGGGATAAATGCTCTTTCGAGGTTTGCCCGTTTGCCGCCACCTGCGTGCCGCGACACCGTCAGGGCTAAAGACAGAATTGGCCGATATTGTGGCGTGACTGGGCCATTACGTATTCAATCCTGCGGCATTTTTAGAATTGTTAACCGATTGTGAAGCACATCTTGGGGTCATGGATTGGCAAAACACAATCTCCGGCAAATTTCCGGCAATTGCCTGTGTTGCACCTGTTGACAGACCGGCTCACATGCAGGCCAACTGCCAACCAAGCGCTTCACCCCAAACAAGGCGCATTATCTTAGGGAGGACTAGAATGTCATCGGTTTCCATGACCGTGAACGGCAAAGCCGTTTCATCCGACGTCGAAGGACGCACTCTACTTGTTGATCTTTTACGAGGACCACTTGGGCTGACAGGAACGCACGTTGGCTGCGACACAAGCCAATGTGGTGCTTGTGTTGTTCATGTGAATGGCGAGGCCGTCAAAGCTTGCACGATGTTCGCCGTCGAGGCGGACGGTGCCGAAGTCACAACAATTGAAGGGATGGCCGACGGCGACGATCTGCATCCCATCCAAGAAGCATTCCGCGAACATCACGGGCTCCAGTGCGGGTTCTGCACACCAGGCATGATAATGTCGGCTGCAGCCCTTCTTAAGGAAAACCCGAAGCCGACGGAAGACGAGGTTCGGCACTACCTGGAAGGCAACATCTGCCGCTGCACAGGTTACCACAACATCGTCAAAGCAATCATGGCCGCGTCCGGACAGGATGTCAGTGCCATCGCTGCGGAATAGGGAGGACTTCAAATGCCAAAGGACAATTTTGTTGGCCAGGCAGTGAAGCGCCGTGAAGACCAGCGCTTTATCACCGGCAATGGCCGCTATACCGACGACATCAATTTGCAGGGTCAGACCTTTGCCGCCTTCGCACGTTCTGACGTTGCAGCCGGTGTCATCAATTCAATCAACACCGCCAAGGCCGAAGCCATGCCCGGCGTAGTCGCCGTGTTCACTGGAGAAGATTTCGTCGAAGTCGGCGGCAACCCCGCCGGTTGGCTTGTCCATAGCCGCGACGGCGAACCGATGAAGGAACCAAAACGCCCAGTTCTTGCACACGGCAAAGTCCGTCATGTTGGCGATGCCTATGCTGCGGTGATCGCGGAAACGCCGGAACAGGCACGCGACGCTGTCGAAGCGCTGGAGGCCGACATCACACCGGTCGCCCCTGTCTTGAACATGAAGGAGGCGCTGGCCGATGGCTCGCCACTGGTTCATGACGAAATCGAAACCAACATGATCTATGACTGGGGCTGGATTGAAGACAATCGCGCAGCAGTCGACGAGGCCTTCGAAAGCGCGCCACACATCACCACGCTGGAACTGGTGAACAACCGTCTGGTGCCGAACGCGATGGAACCGCGCGCTTCGACCGGAGTCTACAATCCGGGCACGGACGAATACACTCTATATACGACCAGCCAGAACCCGCACGTGACGCGGCTTCTGATCTGTGCGTTTGTTATGGGCATCCCAGAAAACAAACTGACGGTCATTGCACCAGACGTTGGCGGTGGCTTTGGCTCGAAGATTTACCACTACGGCGAAGAAGCATTGGTGCTTGCTGCATCGAAGAAGCTTGGTCGTCCGGTCAAGTGGACCTGCTCGCGCTCTGAGAGTTTCCTGACTGACGCACACGGTCGCGACCACGTCACGAAAATGGAAATCGCCTGCGAGAAGGACGGAACGTTCCTGGCTTTCCGCACAGAAACCTTCGCCAACATGGGCGCGTACTTGTCGAACTTTTCGACATCAGTGCCAACCTATCTGCACGGCACGTTAATGGCGGGGAACTACAAGGTACCGCTGGTCTACGTAAACGTGAAAGCCGTGGTCACCAACACGACCCCGGTTGATGCCTATCGTGGCGCTGGGCGTCCTGAGGCGACATTCCAGTTGGAACGCTGCATCGACAAATGCGCGCGCGAGTTGGGGATCGACCCTATTGAGATTCGCCGTCGCAACTTCGTACAACCCGAGGACTTCCCCTACATGACGCCTGTCGGTCTGGAATACGACACCGGCAACTATGGCGCCACGATGGACATCCTTGAAAAGAACGGTGACCTTGCCGGGTTCGCTGCGCGTCGTGCAGAGAGCGAAGCCAACGGCAAACTGCGCGGTCTTGGCATTGCATCGTATATCGAGGCTTGCGGTATTGCGCCGTCGAACGTGGCGGGTGCACTGGGAGCGCGCGTCGGGCTTTATGACAGCGCTACTGTTCGCGTGAATGCCACGGGTACGGTCAGCGTGATGGTCGGGGCGCACAGTCATGGTCAGGGCCACGAAACAGCCTTCCCGCAGATTGTCGCGGACCGCTTGGGCATCGATCAATCTCTGATCGAGATCGTCCATGGCGACACCTCGAAAATCCCCTTCGGGATGGGCACCTACGGCTCGCGCTCTTTGGCGGTGTGTGGATCGGCGGTGGTCAATGCCACCGACAAGATCATCACCAAAGCCAAACTGATCGCGGCCCATATGATGGAAGCAACGGGTGAAGAGGTCGAATTTGAAGACGGCGTCTTCTCGATCCCGGGCACAAACAAGAACGTGCCATTCGGCGATGTAGCTCTAAAGGCCTACATCCCGCACGACTTCCCGCTTGAGCACATCGAGCCCGGGCTTGAAGAAACGGCCTTCTACGATCCGGCCAACTTCACCTACCCCGCTGGCGCCTATGCCTGCGAAGTCGAGGTCGACCAGGAAACCGGCAAGGTCGAGGTCATGGCCTTCACCGCCGCCGACGACTTCGGCAATGTCATCAACCCGATGATTGTCGAAGGACAGGTCCATGGTGGTCTCACTCAGGGGATAGGTCAGGCTTTGATTGAAAATGCGGTCTATGATGACAGCGGCCAGCTTCTGTCGGGCAGTTACATGGATTACACCATGCCACGCGCAGATGATGTGCCAATGTTCTCGGTCGATCATTCGTCGATCACGGCGTGTACCCACAATCCGCTGGGTGTGAAGGGTTGCGGCGAAGCCGGAGCGATCGGGTCACCACCAGCTTTGGTAAATGCGGTGATTGATGCGCTCAACTCGGGCGGCCACTCCGTGGAACATATCGATATGCCTGTGACGCCTGCGCGCGTCTGGGCGGCCATGCAAGGATAAGGAGAGAGGCATGTACAACTTTGAATTCGCACGTCCCTCGACCATCGACGAGGCTGTGGCCGCGCTGGCGGACGAGGATGCACAGGCTCTGGGCGGCGGTCAGACATTGATCCCGACGATGAAGCAGCGTCTTGCGTCACCCGGCACTTTGGTCAGCCTGACCGGCATCCCGGAAATGCAGGGCGTTTCTCGCGTCGGCAACTCGATGGTTGTCGGCGGCGCCACTCCGCACGCGGTTGTTGCTGCCGAGGCCGGTGATTTCCCGGGGTTGGCCGCGCTGGCTGGCCAGATCGGTGATCCTGCCGTGCGTAATCGCGGGACCGTTGGTGGCTCGCTTGCCAACAACGACCCGTCGGCCTGCTATCCTGCAGCCGCGTTGGGTACCGGAGCAACGATCAAGACCAACAGCCGTGAAATTGCTGCCGATGACTTCTTCGACGGCATGTTTGGTACAGCGCTGGATGAAGGCGAGATTATCGTCTCGGTTTCCTTCCCAATCGCCGAAGCGTCTGCCTATGCCAAGATGCATCAGCCGGCCTCGCGATTTGCGTTGGTTGGCGCATTCGTGGGCAAGTACGCTGATGGGGTTCGGGTCGCCATCACAGGCGCATCGGGCGAAGGTGTCTTCCGTTGGACGGAAGCCGAAGCTGCGCTGTCATCGAACTTCTCGGCTGACGCCATTGATGGACTATCTGTCGATGCCGACGGCATGATTGCCGACATCCACGGTGGCGCCGACTATCGCGCCCATCTCGTTGGGGTCATGACAAAACGGGCAATCGC
>JAPPOI010000219.1 GCA_028818055.1 Boseongicola sp. | reverse complement strand
CCCGAATATCGAGCCCAAACCACCAATGATGATCATGAAGAGCACCAAGAATGATTTGTTGATCCCGCACGCCTCGCCAACCTCGACCGAACCGAGGTAAACGGCGAAGAACAGCGCGCCTGCCACACCAACGTAGAACGAAGACACCGCAAACGCGCTGAGTTTGGCCCGAAGTGGGTTCACGCCGATGATTTCGGCTGCAATGTCCATATCCCGGATCGCCATCCACTTCCGGCCTTGTGTACCGCGCGTCAGATTGCGGGCGATGAACGCCAAAACGACCACAAAGCTGAGACAGAGCAGATAGATGGCCCAAGGTTCCGTGGCTGGTCCGCTGATCGGCACGCCAAAAACAGTACGCTCTGGCGCGGTAATCATGCCGGATGCCGAGTAATTGTAGAACCAAGGCACCCGGTTAAAGAGCCACACCAAGAAGAACTGTGCCGCAAGTGTCGCCACAGCCAAATAAAAGCCTTTGATCCTGAGAGACGGCAGCCCGAACAAAACGCCGACAATGGCCGTAATTCCACCAGAGAGGATCACGTGAATGATAAGACTGACATCGGGAAACGCCGTCATCAATTTGTAGCAGGCGTAGGCTCCTACGGCCATGAATCCACCGGTTCCAAGTGAGACCTGTCCGCAGTACCCCGTCAATATGTTCAGTCCGATCGCCGCAATCGCATAGATCAAAAACGGCAGCAAAATTGCGTTGGCCCAATAGTCATTTACGACAAAAGGCACCACCAAAAACGCAACGATCAACGTCGCATAAAACCCCATACGATCCAGCTTGATCGGGAACGTCTGAGCGTCTGCAACGTATGTTGTTTTGAAGTCACCTGCCTCGCGATAAAGCATCAAATCACTCCAATACCTTGAAATTTAACTCCGAAATCGCCAGTTCGATGACCGGGGCGAAGGAGAATGTTGGTATGTTCAAGACCATCCTGCGTGACATTGGCCGGGCCATGTTGAGCTTTGTGGGCATTCTGGTTGTCGCGTTCCTGGTAGGAGCAGCAGCAGGCGCCTATGCGGCTTTCGCGTACAGCTTGCCACTCAGCCTGATTTTCTGGGGCGGCATAATTGCTGTAATTCTGGTGCTCGCCATTGCCATTCTGGTCCGAATGGGACCGGGCCTTTAGGGCGGCTATCGCGTCAAACACGTTCAATGATCTTCTCCCCAAACAAGCCTTGTGGGCGGAAAACCAGGAACAACAGCGCAAGCACGTAGGCGAACCAGTTTTCTGTCGCTCCGCCGACAAGCGGACCGATAAAGAATTCAAACAGCTTTTCTCCAACGCCAATGATCAGGCCGCCGATGATGGCGCCCGGGATAGAGGTGAAGCCGCCAAGCATCAGAACCGGCAAGGCTTTCAATGCAATCAAAGAGAGCGAGAATTGCACGCCAGATTTGGCACCCCACATGATGCCAGCAACCAAGGCAACGAAGCCTGCAATCGACCAGACCAAAACCCAGATGTAGTTGAGCGAAATGCCAACGCTGAGCGCTGCCTGGTGATCATCTGCAACCGCACGAAGCGCCCTTCCCTGTTTTGTATACTGGCTGAACAGGACAAGCGCGACGACAAGAATGACCGCGATGATCGTCGCGACGATATCAAGATTGTCGATAAACAACCCGTATCCAAAAGCGTCGAAGGTCACACGGTCGATTGTTTCGTTAATGCCCTGCGGCAGGCCGATGTCGAGTGTCTTGATATCTGACCCCCACATCAGGTCGCCAACACCTTCCAGGAAGAATGCCAGACCAATGGTCGCCATAAACAGGATAATGGGTTCTTGATTGACCAGATGGCGCATCAGGAAGTGGTTCACGCCCCACGCGAAAACCACCATCAAACCGACAGTCAGCACGATGGCCAGCACCGCAGGGACGTGCCATCCAAAGTGATGGATGTTGGTCCCAAAGATCGCGTTGATCAGATGCGAAAACGGCACCTGTCCTTCCATGATCCCCACCAGCGTCAGGGCCGCAAAAAGCGCCATGACGCCCTGCGCATAGTTGAAGATGCCGGACGCCTTGAAGATCAGCACAAAGCCAAGAGCAACAAGGCTGTAGAGCACCCCGGCCATCAGGCCGTTCAGGGTCACTTCGGCAGCAAAGAGGACAGTATCAGGCATGAGTGCCCTCCAATATTTGTGCAGAACCAAAAACGTTTGAGGTGCACCGAACGTCAATCATGGCTCACCCCCAGATACGCATCGATGACGTCTTGGTTGTTGCGGACATCGTCGGGCGTCCCGTCACCGATCTTGCGGCCGTAGTCCATCACGACAACCCGGTCTGACAGGTCCATGACCACGCCCATATCGTGTTCAATAAGGGCGATGGTCGTTCCGAATTCATCATTCGTATCAAGGATATATCGGGACATATCCTCTTTCTCTTCAACATTCATGCCCGCCATCGGCTCATCCAGCAGCAAGAGCTTCGGCTCAGCCGCCAGCGCCCGTGCCAATTCCACTCGCTTTTTCAAACCGTACGGAAGGCGGCCAACCGGTGTCTTCCGGATGTGCTGAATTTCTAGGAAGTCGATGATCTTCTCAACAAACTCGCGGTTTGCGACCTCTTCTCGCTCGGCCGCGCCGCGCCAGAGCGCTTGCGACAACAGGCCCGTTTTCATGTGTGTCAGGCGGCCCGTCATGATGTTGTCGAGCACGCTCATGCCGTCGAACAATGCTATGTTCTGAAATGTGCGCGCAATGCCCTGCTGGGCAACTTGATACGGCTTCATCGAAGGACGCTTTGCGCCGTGGAACCAGACCTCACCTTCCTGCGGATGATAAAAGCCCGATATCACATTGAGCATACTGGATTTTCCGGCACCGTTGGGGCCGATGATCGCGCGGATTTCACCTTCAAGAATGTCGAATGAAATGTCTTTGATCGCTTCGACGCCACCGAAACGCAGCGTGATGTTCCGCATCTCCATCATAACGCCGCCAATCTTGCGGCCGTCTTCGGTGGTGTAGTTGCCGGCCATCGCGTTCATTCGGCGGCCTCCATCATTTTGACGTCCGCCACCTTGGCGTCGCAGATTTTCAATGTCGCCTTGATCGATCCTTTGCGACCGTCTTCGTATGTCACTTCTGTTTCGGTCGAGACACTGTCGGAGCCGTCGTAGAGCGCTGCGATCAGATCCGCATACTTTTCTTCGATGGGCGCACGCCGGACCTTGCGGGTTCGGGTAAGTTCGCCGTCATCCGCATCAAGTTCCTTGTGAAGTACGAGGAATCGGTGGATCTGACACCCGGACAGCATCGCATCGCTGGCAAGCGACGTATTCACCTCTTCGATATGGCTTTGAATGGTGGCAAGAACATCGGGGTGACCAGCCAGCTCCTGATAAGAAGCATAGGCGATATTGTTTCTCTCAGCCCAATTCCCGACCGCCGTCAAATCTATGTTGATGAAGGCAGTACACATCTCTCGGTCCGCGCCGAAGACGACGGCTTCAAGGATGTTCGGGAAGAACTTCAGTTTGTTTTCAACGTACTTGGGCGCAAACAACGCACCCGAAGCGGTTTTCCCAACGTCCTTGGCCCGATCAATGATCTTAAGATGGCCTGTGCCTTCTTCTATGAAACCGGCATCGCCAGTTGCCACCCAACCTTCGGCATCTTTCGTCGAAGCGGTGCTTTCTGCGTTCTTGTAGTACTCCACAAAGACACCTGGCGAGCGGTAATACACCTCTCCACTGTCTGCGATTTTGACTTCGACGCCGGGCGACGGAATACCCACCGTATCCGAGCGCACCTCGTTGTCGGGTTGCTGGGTAATGAAGACGCTAGCTTCTGTTTGGCCGTAGAGCTGCTTAAGATTGATGCCCAAGCCACGGTAGAAATCGAAAATTTCCGGTCCGATTGCTTCGCCGGCGGTGTAACCAACCCGAACTTTCGAGAAACCGAGGGTATTTTTCAAAGGGCCGTACACAAACAGCTCACCGAGCTTGTACTTCAAACGATCCCAGGTGCCGACGTCTGCACCATCAAGCATCGCTGGCCCAACACTTCGCGCGTGATCCATGAATTTTCGGAACAGCCATTGCTTCAAGCGACCCGCGTCTTCCATGCGGATCATGACTTGTGTCAGTTGTCCTTCAAAGACGCGAGGCGGAGCAAAGTAATACGTTGGCCCAATCTCGCGCAAATCCGTAGACAAAGTGTCAGTACTTTCCGGGCAATTCACGCAGAATCCCGCCCAATAAGCCTGTCCGACTGAGAAGATGAAGTCTCCAACCCAAGCCATTGGAAGGTATGCCAAAATGTCTTCATCCGACTTCAGATGATCGAACTCGGCGGACGCCTTGGACGTTTCAATGATGTTTCGATTTGAAAGGACTACGCCTTTCGGGCGGCCTGTGGTGCCCGAGGTGTAAAGCATGACGCAGGTGTCGTCGTATCCCAGTGCGTCGCGCCGCGCATCAAGCTCGCTTTGGAGTTCGGCGCGAGCGGCCCGCCCTTCTTCTTGCAGCACGTCAAACTGCGAAAGCGCAGAGTGATCGTATTTTCGCAAGCCCCGGGGAGCGACATAGATGATGTGGTCGATCGCGGGCAAACGGTCTTTGACTTCAATGACCTTATCGACTTGTTCCTGATCCTCGACGACCGCGAACCGCGCGCCGCAGTGATCAAGCACATAGGCGATCTCTTCCGCCACAGCGTCCTGATAAACGGGAACCGGTACTGCGCCAACCGACTGAACGGCGACCATTGTCATGTAGAAATGTGGGCGGTTTTGGCCAATGATGGCCACGTGATCTCCGGGGTTGATGCCTTTGATCAGAAGGCCTAGCGCCAGAGCTTCAATATCTTCAGCGGCCTCGCGCCAAGTCCAGCTTTGCCAGATGCCGAATTGCTTTTCTCGATAGGCAGCCTTGTCACCAAATTGGGCGACGTTTCGCGCCAAAAGTGCGGGCAAAGAATGTACATCTTTGTCGCGCACAGAGCGCGATTTTGTTTCTGACATCGGCAGGCCCTCCCAAACCTGCGAACGCTCCGATTTTCGGAGTCTTGATTATGTTTTCAAACATTACCTTTTCCAAATTATTTCGCAAATTTTACGAATTCTTGCAGGTGGGCGTTCTTGCTTCCACTGGTCGAATTGCGGTGCTACGCCTTTCTTCATGCCCACAGGAACGCCGGAAATTGAGGAAATGACCCGCTCAGGGTTGAACCTGATCAAGCAGGCGCTTTCGATATATGACAGCGATCTGAAGCTTGTCGTCGCCAATAAGCGCTTTCGCGACATGTTCGATTTGCCGACGCGGTTAACGCAAGCAGGCGCATCATTTCGCGATACTATTCAACACCTTGCCGAACGTGGAGATTATGGTGAGATCAGCGATATTGAAGAGTTTGTCGAGGGTCGTGTTCAGCAGGCTCTAACTTTCGAGCCACACTATGTCGAACGCACCCGTCCCAATGGCATGACGATATCGGTTGAGGGCAGCCCCCTTCGGCAAGGAGGATGGGTCGCGGTTTACACCGACATCACGGAAATCAAACGGCAGGAGGCGCTGCTGCGTTCGCATTCGGCCGATCTGTCCGACGAACTGCTGAATCGATCTGAAGAGCTGTCCCAAACAAACCGACAGCTGTCGTCAACGATTGCTGCGTTGGAGGAAGCTCAGCGAGAGCTTACAGCCAGCCAGAGCCAGCTTTCGCACACCAATGCAATGATACCGGCGCATATTGCGCACGTGGATGCCAAGGGTGTCTATACATACTCAAACCGCAAGCTGAAAAGCATTCTGCCACAAGCCGAAACTGACATAATTGGAAAGCACTTCAGGCAAGTCTTGGGCGAAGCCGTTTGGGAAAAGCTCGAACCTGAGTTCGCCAAGGCGTTGCGCGGTCAAACCCCGGCGTTCGAGTTTCATGATGAAGAATCTGACCGTCATATCCGCGTGGCGTTTACACCCGAACGCGCACCCAACAGCCAAATCGTTGGAGTCTACGTACTTTCAGCGGATGTCACTGATGAGGCTGCAGCGCGTGAGGCGTTGACACACGCACGGCGTCGAGAATTGGCGGCCCAGATCACAAGTGGACTGGCGCACGACTTTTCAAACCTGCTGACAGTCATCCTTGGACAGCAGGATCGTCTGGCGTCCATCGCAACAGAGCGGGATGACATCGCGCAAATCAGCGAAGTTATTAAATCGGCGGCCCTTCGAGGTGGTGAATTGGTTAAAGGCCTGGGCCGCATCGACGCGCGGCGTCGGATTGAAGCCCAGCCGGTGGACCTGGCAGCATCCACCCGCGATATCGATCACATGGCAACTGCTGTGGCGCCAGACAACGTGGTGGTAACTGTCACAAGCACGGTAGATGATCCGTTGTTGGTGTTTGATCCAGGCTTTGCTCAGGACGCCTTGCTGAACCTTGTTCTTAACTCCGTCGAGGCCGCAAACACTGTGTCTGACGTCAATCTAACCATTTCTCACGATGACACGGGCAGTCTGACAATGCTTGTCGAGGATAACGGTCCCGGCTTCAACGAAACCGCTCTTACAAATGCTCTGGCCCCCTTCTTCTCAACCAAAGGCGGCGGGACAGGCAGAGGGCTTGGCCTTCCAACCGCGTTCGACTTTGCAAAATCCAGCGGCGGGCAACTGAAGTTTGGAAACCGCGAGAACGGTGGTGCTTGGGTATCGATTAAGATCCCTTACGAAACCGCCAAAGATACCGCACCTGGTATGGTCCTTTTGGTCGAAGATGACGACACAATTCGCCAGAGCATCCGAACGCAATTGCGACGGTTGGGGCACGTCGTTGTTGAAACCAACACCATCGAAGAAGCCGAGACATTGGCCACTCTTCCCGACCTTTCTCTGATCATTACCGATTTGGTCCTGGGGAGCCACAAGACCGGTTACGACTTTGCCACGCAGGTGAAGTCCAGACGACCTGAGTTGCCGACCCTG
>JAPPOI010000038.1:3844-6958 GCA_028818055.1 Boseongicola sp. | reverse complement strand
ACTCAGGTCAAACCCGGCAGCGTTAAAACAACAACGAACATTGCAACCAGGCACACTGCTCCCAAGAAGTCCTGTGCCAGGGTCCGGCGATTGCGGATTACTGCGTCTTTCAGCTCGGTCATCTCAATATCCTTATTATCGGCAAGCAGCGGGCGGGCTGCATTTGTTGCCTCTTTGTTCTCAAATTTGAATCAATCTGTAAAGAACTTTTTAAGAACAAAAGTGAACTTTTCAGAACAAAGTCCGCTAACCCACTGAAATCATTTGAATTGCCTGATCCTGCGAAAGTAGCCAAAGTAAGTGTCTGGCTGCATTTCCCCGCGCGGATGAAAGGCCAGGATCCTGATCGATCAAACGCCTTGCGTCTTTCTGGGCGGTGGCCATTAACCCGGCCGGGGTTTCGACATCAGCGACCCGAAAACGTGGCAGGCCGGATTGTGCCGTCCCTAATACATCGGCTGCACCGCGCATTGCGAGGTCTTCCTCTGCAATCCGGAAACCATCTTCCGTTTCACGCATGATTTCCAAACGCCGTCGCGCCCCTTCAGAAAGCGGCTGCTGGAACATCAGCAAACACGTAGATGCGTCAGAGCCTCGTCCAACGCGACCGCGCAACTGGTGCAACTGAGATAGTCCAAAGCTTTCGGCACGCTCGATCACCATGATTGACGCGTTCGGCACATCGACACCAACCTCGATGACTGTTGTCGCAACCAAGACCTGCGTTTCGCCAGAAGCAAACCGGGCCATGGCTTCGTCTTTGTCGGGAACAGGCATTTGCCCATGCACCAAGCCAACGTTGCCTTCTCCAAAGGCAGATCGCAATTTCCGAAACCTATCCTCAGCCGCAGCCAGATCGCTTGTCTCGCTTTCATCGACCAGCGGACAAACCCAATACGCCTGACGACCTTCGGCCAGTGCGCTTTTCAAATGCTCAAGGACCTCGTCAAACCGTGACGTTGAGATCAGAGCGGTTTTTACGGGTTTTCGACCGGCTGGCTTTTCATCCAAGATGGACACATCCAGATCGCCGTACTGCGCAAGGCTTAGTGATCTTGGAATGGGTGTCGCCGTCATGACAAGAACGTCTGCAGCCTAGCCTTTCTCCCCTAACCTCATTCGTAGCGAAACCCCGAAACGGTGTTTTTCGTCAATTACCGCCAACCGCATGTCAGCAAAGTTCACGTCATCCTGGAACACCGCATGGGTTCCAACAAGGATACCTATGTCACCATTTTCGAGCGCCTTCAGTTTCGCGCGTCTCTCCGCTGCACGATCCCGCCCCGTCAGAACCTCGACCACAACACGTGCGGGCTCGCATAACGCGCGCAAAGAATGATAATGCTGCTGCGCCAGGATTTCCGTCGGGGCCATCATGACACCCTGCCCGCCAGCCTCGACTGCCGTCAAAAGCGCCATAAGAGCAACCAGCGTCTTTCCTGACCCGACATCGCCTTGAAGCAAGCGGTTCATGCGATGCGCATTCGCCATGTCGGATTGGATTTCTTCAATCGCACGCTGTTGGGCGTTTGTAGGCGTATAGGGCAAAGCCGCCATGACAGGCGACTGAAGTCTCCCCGTCGCCTTGCTCGGCCGCCCCGAGCGTCGTTTCCGGTTGCGGCGCGCCAGTGCCAAAGTCAGTTGGTGCGCAAAAAACTCGTCATATGCCAACCTTTGTCGCGCGGGCGCCATCGCCAAAAGATCGTTATCGGCGCCGGGCGCATGTGCATCGGAGACAGCCCGGTCCCACGCAGGCCAACCTTCCTGTTCAATCAGAACTGGATCGATCCATTCCTCGAGATGCGGAATGCGCGTAAGCGCGTCTGACATTGCCTTCGTCATTGTCTTGGCAGTCAATCCCGCAGTCAGCGGATAAACCGGCTCATATGGTCGAATGTCGGACGCCCGCGCCTCGGTCACGATGTAATCTGGGTGCGGCATTTGCAGAGTGTTGTCGAAAGCTTCCAGCTTTCCGGAAATGATCCGTCGTTCACCTTCGGGCAATTGCTTTGCCAGCCAGTCCGCACGCGCGTGAAAAAACACCAATTGGAAAGATGTCTTTGCATCGCTCACGTCAACACG
Source organism: Boseongicola sp. (assembly GCA_028818055.1). Classification (GTDB taxonomy): domain Bacteria; phylum Pseudomonadota; class Alphaproteobacteria; order Rhodobacterales; family Rhodobacteraceae; genus JAPPOI01. Next base: position 4,876 of record JAPPOI010000038.1, on the reverse strand, counting down.
ATGTGGTCGGCCCTTTCCACGTGCAGGATGGTGTCGCTGAACCTCTACGGCGACGGTGACAACTTGAGGCGGAACCACCCCATCCACCGTGTCGATCTGTTTTCTGTTTATCCCTGAATGCGGCAACGTCAGGATCAGATCCCGCGCATTCTCTACCTCGAGATTTACCAAGAGTTTTGCCGTCTTCGGTCCTATACCGCTGAGCGTCTCAACCGACGAAAACAGCGGAAATAGAATTTCCGGCCGCCCACTCATGTCGCGCCGATCAGATCCAACCAGGTATCTTCATCGATCACTTCTATTCCAAGGTCATCTTCTTTCTTGGCTTTTGAGCCCGCGCCCGGCCCGGCAACAACCAAGTCGGTCTTGGAGGAAACCGAACCGCTCACTTTCGCACCCAATGACTCCGCCCGCGCTTTTGCTTCAGCGCGGGTCATCCGTTCCAATGTGCCTGTGAATACCACTGTCTTCCCCGCAACCGGACTATCCGCAACATCTGGACGATCTGCGTCTTGAATATCGAGATGAGCTACAAGCCGGTCGATCGAACTCTTCTCTCTCGGGTTCTTGAAGGCTGACACTAAGGACATCGCCATCACGCGTCCCACACCATCAATTGCGATCAGGTCTTCCCAAACCTCGCCCTCATCGATTTCGACTCGGACCATGGCGTCGGAAAATTGCGCCCAAGAGCCGAAATGATTGGCCAGAAGCGAACCAGCACTTTCTCCGACATGTCGAATCCCAAGCGCGAAAATTACCCGGTTCAAGGCGATCGCGCGGCGTTCCTGAATTGCGGCAAAAAGTTTGGTTGCCGATTTTTCGCCCCAACCTTCCTTGTTCTTCAGCGCGATCAGGCCGCTGGAAAACCGGTCTTCAAGCGTGAAGATATCGGCTGGTTCTTTAATCCAGCCATCTTCAAAGAACTGCTCGACCTGTTTGGACCCCAATCCATCGATATCGAAAGCGGCTCTTGAAACGAAATGCTTCAACTTTTCAATCGCTTGTGCCGGACATATCAAACCGCCGGTA
>JAPPOI010000038.1:0-3834 GCA_028818055.1 Boseongicola sp. | reverse complement strand
GTACAACGACGAACAGCATCGCCAGGCTCGCGTACAGCTTCAGACTGACATTCAGGGCAGACAGACGGGAATTCGAACGGGACGGCATCTGTGGGACGTTTGTTCAAATCGACGTCTGCAACCTTCGGAATAACGTCGCCTGCGCGATAGACCTGAACCCAATCGCCAACCCGGATGTCTTTACCGTCACGGATCGGGGCGCCATTGGCATCACGTCCTGCAATATAATCCTCATTGTGAAGGGTGGCGTTTGATACGACCACGCCTCCGACCGTTACCGGCTGAAGCCGGGCAACCGGGCTAAGCGCTCCGGTTCGCCCGACCTGAATGTCGATGGCATCCAATCGTGTCCATGCCAGTTCGGCCGGAAACTTGTGTGCAACCGCCCAACGAGGCGTTGTTGACCGGAAGCCTAGACGTTCCTGCAAGCGAAGATCGTTAACTTTATAGACGACACCGTCAATGTCGTAGCCCAAATCAGATCTGTGTTGTTCGATCTCGCGATAGTGTGAGATCATGGCTTCTGGCGTTTCGCATTCCTTAGTCAGCGGATTTGTTTGAAACCCAAATGCCTGAAGAGTCTTGATCGATTCAATCTGCGATGCACCAAGTGGCGCGCTGAGTTCCCCCCAAGCGTAGGCGAAGAAGCGAAGAGGACGGCTTGCGGTAATTGTCGGGTCGAGCTGGCGAAGCGAACCGGCCGCTGCGTTCCTGGGATTTGCAAACAAGCGATCACCGTTTGCAGCTTGTCTTGCGTTCAGTTCGTCAAAGTCGGCATGCGACATGTAGACTTCGCCGCGCACTTCCAGGATATCCGGCGCATCGAAAATCGTTTTGGGAATATCCGATATCGTCAGTGCGTTTTCCGTAACATTTTCGCCGGTCGATCCATCGCCCCTAGTCACTGCATGTTTGAGCTGCCCCGCCTCATATCGAACCGAAAGTGAAAGGCCGTCGATTTTCGGTTCAGCGGTAAAGGACAACGATGTGTCCGTCTTCATGCCAAGATACTTTTTGATCGATCCCACAAAGTCATGGACGTCTTCATCAGAAAAGGCATTGCCAAGAGAAAGCATCCGCACGGCATGCGTTACCTTCTGAAACCCATCCGATGGCGTGGCACCCACAGTCTCGCTTGGTGAATCGGTGCGTTTTAGTTCGGGAAAACGTTCCTCGATGGCAGAGTTTCTGCGCTTGAGCGCATCATATTCCGCATCAGAAATATCGGGCGCATCGTTTTGATGATACGCCAGATTGGCTGCCTCAATGAGCTTTGCCAATCGCGCAAGCTCGGCCTCGGCTTCGCCTTTACTTAGCTTTTCAACCGGCAGGTCGTCTTTCATCAATGGGCTCCGAACCTCTTCGACTCATGGATAGGTCCATGCTTCTCTGAGATCCAGCGCCGAGCCAGACGACCCGCCGTTTTTCTACTGCTCGCTTTTACGCAGTGGCAACCATTCCGCTTTCTTCGAAGGGCACCTCTTCAGGGTCACGCAGAACGTATCCGCGTCCCCAAACCGTTTCGATGTAGTTATCGCCATCGGTCGCTTCACTGAGCTTCTTGCGCAGTTTGCAGATGAATACATCGATAATCTTCAATTCCGGTTCATCCATTCCGCCATAAAGGTGGTTCAGAAACATCTCTTTTGTCAGCGTCGTCCCCTTCCGCAGCGAAAGCAGCTCAAGCATCTGGTATTCTTTGCCCGTCAGATGGACAGCCTTGCCGTTGGCATCGACTGTCTTGGCATCCAAGTTAACGGCCACTTTGCCGGTCTGAATTATGGATTGGGCATGACCCTTCGAACGCCGGATGATCGCGTGGATCCGAGCGACAAGTTCCTCGCGATGAAATGGTTTGGTCAGATAGTCATCTGCACCGAAGCCAAAGCCTTTGATTTTGCTTTCCGTGTCATCTGAACCAGTCAAAATCAGAATTGGCGTCTCGACCCGCGATAGTCGAAGTTGCCGCAACACCTCGTGTCCCTCCATGTCGGGCAAATCGAGGTCGAGGAGGATCAAATCGTAGTCATACAGTTTGGCGAGATCGATCCCTTCTTCGCCAAGGTCTGTCGCATAGACATTAAGGTTGGCGTGAGTGAGCATCATTTCGATGCTACGTGATGTCGTTGGATCGTCTTCAACCAATAGAACGCGCATATCGCAACTCCGCAAGTTTCCCTTCGCACTTCTTAAAGTGCCGCCCATTGGTTAATCGCTCGTTACCACATGTGATTTTTACACATCAACTTAAAGTTGTCTATAACGCTTTAAATTCGTCGCTTTTAGGGCTGACTCGCCGTGGCTTGCAACCAGAGCGTGCCAATTGTCGAATTCCTCGGACGATAAATCGTATATTTCGAGAGCTTCGCTTCGGGTGATCAGGCCACCATCGACCGCGCGAATGACGGCTGCCTTGCGACTTGCAACCCAGCGTCGGGTTTTCGGATCAGGCAGGTCAGCGCGCGACATGACTGTTCCATCGGGCAGCGTTACAGTGCGTGGGCCTTTCACCTTTTTGAGATACATGCGTCGTCCTTACGTCGTCTTGAGCAGCAAACTGACGCAAAGGTTTTAACTGGGAGTGAAAGCGGCCCTTGAGACTACGAAGGATTTTCATATATTCCGCAAATCCTTGTTATCCTTGAACTTGAATAAAATGGCTCTCGACGACACCAAAGGTTTGAATTCGCTTGGCTTTCCGAAACCACCTTCGGAAACACGCGTTGTTGTGGCCATGTCGGGTGGCGTGGATAGTTCGGTCGTCGCCGCAGAACTTGCTCAAGAAGGCTATGATGTGGTCGGCGTCACGCTGCAACTTTACGATCACGGGGCGGCACTGGCTAAAAAAGGGGCGTGCTGTGCTGGCGTCGATATTCACGATGCTCGCCGTGTCGCGGAAGACATGAACTTTCCGCACTATGTTCTTGATTACGAGAATATTTTTCGTGATGCCGTCATTGATGAATTCGCTGACAGCTACCTTGCCGGGGCAACACCTGTTCCGTGTATTCGCTGCAATGAGCGGGTGAAATTCAAAGACCTGCTGGAGACCGCGAAGGATCTGGACGCCGATTGCATGGCAACCGGACACTACATTCAACGCAAAGTCGGCGTTGCTGGTGCCGAGCTTCATCGCGCTGCTGACCATGCGCGCGATCAGTCATACTTCCTGTTTTCCACAACACCGGAACAGCTGGATTACCTTCGCTTTCCGCTGGGACATCTGGCATCGAAGGATGAGACACGGGCTTTGGCGACAAAGCACGGGCTTGTCGTTGCGGACAAGCCAGACAGCCAAGACATTTGCTTCGTCCCGGACGGCAATTATGCCAATGTTATTGAGAAGTTACGTCCAGGTGCGGCGGAGCCAGGCCAAATTGTCCACGCCGATGGTCGTATTCTCGGTGAGCACAAAGGCGTCATACATTACACCATCGGTCAACGCCGCGGCCTGGGTATCGGCGGCCTTGATGATCCACTCTACGTCGTGAAGCTGGATGTCGACACCAAGTCAGTCGTTGTTGGCCCAAAAGAGATGCTGGCAACCCGTGTTGTTCCGGTGAGAGAGATCAACTGGCTGGGCGATGAGCGGTTTGATAGCCGACCAGAGTGGCGTGTTGCGGTCAAAGTTCGCTCGACTCGGCCACCGACCGAAGCGGTTGTGCGACCCGTTTCAGCAACCGAAGCTGAAGTTGAATTGATGGTGGCCGAAGAAGGTGTATCGCCGGGACAAGCTTGCGTTTTCTACGACACCGAAGGAAGCCGAGTGTACGGCGGCGGCTGGATCTGGCGCGGGGCGTAAATCCTTCATTTACGCCGGCGTTCGTTGCTCGA
>JAPPOI010000231.1:4793-6975 GCA_028818055.1 Boseongicola sp. | reverse complement strand
GACGGTGCACAACAGGTCCCTGACGAATTCGAAGGCGCGTCGATCTTCGTTATCACGGTGAGCGACTATCCAGCAGTCGGCGATACGACGCGGCTGGCATTCCTTCCTGATGGTAGCGCGACATTGGTCGATATGGACGCTTTTGGTACCGGTGCCGTAGATTTGCAGAATGTTGACACAACAACACCCGGGGTCATTTGTTTTGTGGCGGGGACACTGATCGTTACGCCTGCAGGTGAGGTAGCCGTTGAGGACCTGTGCGTCGGCGATCAGGTATTGACCACATCTGGTGATGTGGTGGAGATCATTTGGCGATCGCACACTGACCTTGATTGGCCTGGGCACGACGAACGCAGCAGACCAATTGTAATCCCAGCCGACACCTTCGGTCCCCGTTCGCCGAGTCGCGATCTATGGGTTTCACCGCAGCACCGTGTGTGCCTTACGAGCACGATCTCGGAACTGTTCACGGGGCATTCCGAGGTGCTTGCTCCTGCAGTCGGATTGTTGGCACATCCGCTCGTGTACCAAGAGTGTGAGGTCCGATCGGTCCAATATCACCACATCCTTCTGGAACGGCACGAAGTACTGGTAAGCGAAAACCTTGGTTCTGAAAGCTTCTTCCCGGGCGTCACCGCACTTTCCTTGCTGTCGCAGGAGCAGCGGAGCGGTGTTCTGGACGCCGTCGCAAAGTCAGCTGCAGGTCTGACACGCGACTATGGACCGACTGCTCTGCCGGTGCTGTCCAGACGTGAAACCGAGACCATGGTCCTGCATATGGCTGCCGGCTCCAAGTCTCGAAACGGATCGAACTAAAAAAAAGCCCGGGCGAATGAACGCCCGGGCAAGGTTAAAAAAGCTGACAGGAAGGAAATCAGCCTTTCGAGAAGTCGGGATAGGCTTCCATACCAAGCTCGGTCGTATCCAAGCCGGTGATTTCTGCCTCTTCGCTGACACGGATGCCCATGGCACCTTTCAGGATGATCCAGACCACGAGGGAGACCACGAAGGTAAAGACACCGTAGGCAATGATACCTGTGAGCTGTGTCACGAGGCTTGCGTCGCCATTGTAGAAGACAACTGCGATCGTGCCCCAGATACCCGCGATCAGGTGAACCGGGATGGCGCCAACGACGTCGTCGATCTTGAACTTGTCGAGCATCGGAACCGTGAAGACCACGATCACGCCGCCGATCGCACCGATCCAGAGCGCGCCGAAGAGCGATGGAGCCAGTGGTTCAGCCGTGATCGATACCAAACCGGCAAGTGCGCCGTTCAGAACCATGGTAAGGTCTACCTTCTTGTACATCACCTGGGTCAGGACAAGCGCAGCCACTGCACCGGAGGCCGCAGCCATGTTGGTGTTGGCGAAGATGCGCGACACGTCTGTGATGTCGCCCACGGTACCGGCCGCAAGCTGCGAACCACCGTTAAAGCCGAACCAGCCGAGCCAAAGGATGAATGTACCCAGTGTTGCGAGCGCGAGGTTCGAGCCCGGCATTGGGTTCACTTTGCCATCCTTGTACTTGCCAAGGCGTGGGCCGAGAACGATGGCACCAGCGAGAGCTGCCCAGCCGCCGACCGAGTGCACGATGGTCGAACCAGCGAAATCCGAGAAGCCGGCTTCGGACAACCAGCCGCCGCCCCACTGCCACGAGCCCGAGATCGGGTACATGATGCCAGTCAGAACAACGACGAAAATCAGGAATGGCCAAAGCTTGATACGTTCAGCAAGTGCACCAGAAACGATCGACGCCGTTGCAGCGACGAACATCAACTGGAAGAAGAAGTCCGAGCCGACTGACGCGTAATCAAGCGCTGCGTCTTCTGCCGCGAGACCAACTGGTTCAAGCACTGTTGGGACGAAGTTTGGTGCGAAGTAGCCGTTGAAGTCGCCCGGGTACATCAGGTTGAAGCCAACCAGCCAGTACATGATCGATGCGATCGAGAAGAGTGCGATGTTCTTTGTCAGCTGCATTGTCACGTTCTTGGAACGCACAAGACCGGCTTCGAGCATGGCAAAGCCTGCAGCCATCCAGAAGACAAGGAAGCCCCCAACAAGGAACAGCAACGTTGTGAAGATATAGGGTTGGATGTCAGGAGCAGCGTCCTGGGCCAACGCAAGTGACGGCATCGCAAGCGCGAGCACCGACATTGGAAGAAGTAGTTTGCGGTTCATCAG
>JAPPOI010000231.1:0-4783 GCA_028818055.1 Boseongicola sp. | reverse complement strand
TTCATCAGTCTCTTGTCCCTTTTCGGATTAGATTGCGTCGTCGCCGGTTTCACCGGTACGCACGCGCAACGCGCTTTCGACATCGAGAACAAAGATTTTCCCGTCGCCGATTTTGTCTGTTTTGGCGGTTGAGGCGATCGTATCGACAACTTGGTCAGCCATGCTGTCGCCAACTACGATTTCCAGTTTGACCTTTGGCACGAAATTCACAGCGTATTCTGCGCCGCGATAAATTTCGGTGTGACCGGACTGCGAACCAAATCCTTTGATCTCAGTCACCATCATCCCCTGAACGCCGACCGAGGTCAGAGCTTCCCGGACCTCTTCAAGCTTAAACGGCTTGATCGCCGCAATTATCAGTTTCATCGATCTACTTTCTTTCAGCGCGCGACCCCTCGTCCCGCGGTTTGCGAGAGGCAAAAGAGCGCTCTGAAGGGGTGTCAGCAAGGAAACGCGGCCTGATTTTCCGGCAGGTTGCGGCAGTGTTTGCCTATTTTTTCTACAAATTTGGCAATTCGCTTAATTTTTAGGCGGTTGAAAAAGTTCAACTCCGCGACGTCCGATGGAATCACGCTCCACATCTGCGAAGAAAAACCCTACATTGCCGGAGAGCAGGCATGGACAGACAGTATGAGTGGAAACGGTAAAGGCCGACCGCCACTGGTAGCGGATAAACGGCGTCCCAAATCGACGTCTAAGGCAAAGTCAAAAACGACATCGAAGCGCACGGCGAAGCCGAAGCGAGCCAAAAAGGTTTCGCGAAATCCAATCGTATGGCTGTACCGACTGATCATGCGTCTTGTGTGGGGTATCGGGTGGCGTGTCACAGCGCTGACGGTCCTGCTGCTTGGAGGCGCTGTCCTTTATTATGCTGCCACATTGCCGCCGGTTGGTTCACTTCTGGACGGTCGCGCGCGCGGCTCCGTCACTCTTTTAGATCGCAACGGCCAGATCTTCGCTTGGCGTGGCGAACAGTTCGGCGGGCAGATCACCACGGAAAATGTATCGCCTTACCTGAAAGATGCTTTGCTCGCGACAGAGGACAAGCGGTTTTACTGGCATCCAGGCGTTGATCCGATCGGTATCGCCTCGGCAGTCAGGATCAATCTGCGTGAAGGCCGCGGACCTCTTCAGGGACATGGCGGATCGACCATCACCCAGCAAACGGCGAAATTATTGTGTTTGGGCAATGAGTTTGACCCGACCGGAAGCCTGAGCGAGGCCGAATACGAAGCTGATTGCCGTCGAACGACCCTGATCCGCAAAGCCAAGGAAGCCGTCTATGCCATGGCGATGGAGTTGCGGTACTCCAAGGAAGAGATCCTGACGATCTATATGAACCGCGTGTTTCTTGGTGCCGGGTCGCGTGGGTTTGAAGCTGCTGCTCAGCGCTACTTTGGGCGATCAGCCAATGAATTGTTGCCTGCCGAGGCAGCGATGCTGGCCGGACTATTGGTTGCGCCAACCCGATACGCCCCGACAGCGAACCTGCAAAGATCGCGGGATCGGGCGAACCTCATCATCGGGTTGATGGAAGAACAAGGTCGGTTGACGACCGATGAGGCCAGCTTTGCCCGCGCCAACCCGGCCGAATTGTCCGAAGCCGCCGAAGCAAGAGCCGGTGGCGACTTCGCCGATTGGGTCATGGACCTTGGACCCGGTTTTCTGACCGAGGAGACAACGGAAGATGTTGTGATCCGCACGACCTTTGATCAGGACATTCAGACCAGCGCCGAAGAAGCACTACAGTGGGTCTTCGACAACAAGGTCCGCGAAGGGTCCGAAGCCCAAGCGGCCATCGTTGTCATGAGCGCCGACGGCGCGGTGCGGGCGATGGTCGGCGGGCGCAAGTTCAAAGGCGTCGCCGGTCAATTCAATCGTGCCATTCAGGCCAAGCGACAAACCGGATCGGCCTTCAAACCGTTCGTTTACAGTGCTGCGCTGGATTTGGGGTTCTCTCCGAACGATATGGTTCGTGACGAGCCCTATTGTCTGGATGTGCCAGGCTCAGGTGAATATTGCCCTAAGAATTTCGACCGGAAGTTCCTTGGCCCGATCACGTTGGCGGATGCATTGGCCGGATCGCGAAACGTGCCAGCGGTGAAGGTTCTTGAGCGGGTCGGACGGGAAGCGGTTGTGAACATTGCCAACGACTTCGGGATCGAAAGCGATCTAGCGGTCGGCCCAGCGCTTGCTTTGGGTACATCTGAATCGACACTTCTGGAAATGACAGGCGCCTATGCAGGAATTCTGAATGGCGGATCGTCGGTCGAACCCTATGGGCTGGTTGAGCTTCGTCTCAAAGGTGACAATTCACCATTGCTTGTTCAGGAAGGTGGCATTGGCGAGCGGGTCATCACCGAAAGTGCTGCGCGCCAGTTGATCTATATGATGAGCGAAGTCGTTCAACGCGGCACGGGAACCCGCGCACGGCTCGATGGCCGACCGGCTGCGGGCAAATCGGGAACGACCCAAGCAGCCCGGGACGCGTGGTTCATCGGGTTCACTGCCGACTACGTCGCCGGTGTCTGGATGGGATACGACGACAACACGCCGTTGACCGGGGTGACAGGCGGCGGATTGCCCGCAGAGATCTGGAAGCAAACCATGCTGCGGCTTCACGAGGGGTTGCCAGTACGCGCGCTGCCAATGGAGATCCCCGCGCCAAAGCGGCAGGTTGCCACAGAGCGGCGGTCGCAACCCCGGAGCAATCAAGGCGACAACATCGTTGAGCGCGTCATCCTGGACGTGCTGGGTGAAATCTTCGGCAACTAAGAGCTGCGCTTCACAGCCTTCATAAGTTCCAGCGACTTCTGCAAACCTTCCGAAACCGCGACCTCGTTCCGATCGGGTGTTTTGCCGCGTCCAATGATAGACGCGATGTGCTGTCGGTTTCGCGTGATGGCGTCTTCCAGTCGTGTGATTGCGGTTGAGCCGTCTGCGGATTTCGCATTGGGGTTCGCGCCGAATTCGAGCAGGACAGCGACGACTTCGGGAAACGCATGCGCAGCATCAAGCGTGGATGGACCGCTTGCACACGCCGGGGACGTTTCGTGGTAGCTTGGATCGATTGACGCGCCAGCCTTGAATAGCGCCCGCAAAGAGACCTCTTCCAGTTCCGAAACGGCATAATGGACGGGCGTCCACCCCCAGCTGGTCGTGCGCGCCTCAATGTCAGCGCCAAGATCGACCAGTCGCTGCGCCAGCGCTTCGACCGCCTCGGGGCTTTCATCGTGATACCGCTTGCCCGCCAAGGCATGTAATGGCGTATAGCCATCCGTCATGCCCTTGGTGGGGTCGCTTCCCAGATCAAGAAGAAGATGCGGGATCGCGCAACCAACACAAAAAGACGAGATCGCGAAATAGAGCGGTGTATGTTCAAACTTGCCGTATTGGCCGTTCAAATCGACTTTGGCGGCCAACACGCGAATGGCGTCGGCGTCTTCTTCTTCGATTGCATCGAAAAGAGACCGGACATCGGCTGGAAGTTCCGGACCTTCGTCAATTTCGGGCATCGAAGCCATCATGCGTTCGGTGTGCGCATTCAGACGGTCTTGCAGGTCGGCTGGCATATCTGATCGACCTTCCGCCATGACCTTTTCCAGTTCCGCCATCAGCGCATCGCCTTCCAAGGTCAACTTGGCGTGGGTAATGGACATCATCGCCAAGTTTTCCATGCGCTCGAAAACATCGACCGATAGGCCCCCGCCATCCATCGAAATTTTGCGCATGGCAGCAATAAAAGCCTCCATCGCTTCAATGGCTTCAAGGGTGTCTTCCGCCGATCCTTGGCGGGTCAAATCTGACAATAAAGTGTTAAAATTGTCGGGGTCGGAATTCGCGGGACTAGACACAATAGCTCTCGTTACAAGGCAATCTCTCAAGCAAAATCCGAGAAATGTGCCGAAACTAAGGCAATCGTGTCAGTTTGGCGTCGGCGTATGGTTGAAGACGAAGGCGTTTTCGCAGGCCTCTTTGCCTCCGAGTTCCGCGATGCGACGTGCCTGGTCAGAAAAAGCGGCTTCGTTGACAGCTTCCGGATCGCAAATGGAGCGAAGGCGACGTTCACCTTCGTCAAGCGCGGCCTGAACCACAGGCGTATTCTGCCGGAAATGCCATAGATCATTGAGTTCATCGGGATCTTTGGAAAGATCGAACAGCTGCGGCGCATGACCGACATAATAAATGTATTTCCACCGATCCCAGCGAACCATGAATGTACCCGTTGTCGATCCGCCGTCGTGGTATTCGCTAAAGGCTTGGCGGTCGGGATCGTCTGGTTGTTGCGCAATTTTGATAAGACTGTTTCCCGGCCAACTCGTGGCGTGGGCACCCGTCACTGCCGTTGCCGTCGGAGCGATATCGATCAAACTTGCCGGAGTTTTCACCCGCTTCCTGGCTGGCACAGAAGGCCCGGCAAGGATCATCGGCACCCCTGCCGAAGCCTCGTACATGACTTGTTTTGTCCAGAAGCCGTGGTCTCCCAACATTTCACCGTGGTCCGAGACGTAAAGAACGGTCGTGCACTCGGCCAGCCCTGCGGCCTCGAGCGCTGACAATACGCGGCCGACGCAATGATCCATGAAGCTGGTCAAACCGAAGTAGGCTGCGATCGCTTCACGCATCTTCGCCTCGTCAAAGTATGCGTCGTAGTCGAAAAATCGCGCGATGTTTGAAAGCTCGGTATGGTAAGGCCTGTGCGACTGATCATAACCCACTGGAAGCGGCACTGTCGCCGGATCGTACAAGTCGTTACACTCTGACGGCGCGGTCAACGGAGAAT
>JAPPOI010000238.1 GCA_028818055.1 Boseongicola sp. | reverse complement strand
TTCAAGTTCATCTTACTCAGCATCCTTTGCTTCGTGACCAATACGGAAAATGTGCAGCTGGACCAGTTTGAAATTGAGATCCTTCTCGGATTTTCTTTGACGAGGATCGGCAACAGGTACGGCGCTAAGCAAAGACTTTGTGTATTCGTGCTGGGGGTTTTCGAAAATGGCAGCTCTGGGTCCCATTTCGACTATGCGCCCAAGATACATGACGCCAACGTTGTGGCTTACGCGTTCGACTACCGCCATGTCATGGCTGATAAACAGCATCGAAATACCAAGCTCGGCCTGAAGCTCCATAAGAAGGTTCAACACTTGCGCCTGAACAGACACATCCAATGCAGATACCGCTTCGTCGGCAATGATGAGCTTGGGGTTAAGGGCAAGTGCCCTTGCAATCGCGATACGTTGCCGTTGTCCGCCAGAGAGCTCGTGCGGGTAACGCCGCAAAAATGATCGGGGCAATTCGACCCTGTCGAACAGGCTTGCGACACGATCATCGCGGTCTGACGGAGAACCAATGTTGTAGTTCTTCATGGGTTCCGAAACCTGGTCCACCAATCTCATCTGGGGATTGAGGGACGCGAACGGGTCCTGAAACACCATCTGCATGTCGCGTCTGGCTGCCCTAAGTTGGGATGGTGAGAACTCCATGACGTTTTTGTCTTCCAGCCAGACTTCACCTGACTGGGGCTCAACCAACCGTAGAACAGATCGGCCACACGAAGATTTGCCGCAGCCGGATTCGCCGACAAGGCTCAGTGTTTCACCTGCCTTTATTTTGAACGAAACGTCTTCAACGGCGTGCACGTTGGCCACCGTTCTTCTGAAGAAGCCCCCTTTGACAGGAAACCGCGTCACCAGGTTGCGGACATCAAGAAGCACTTTGTCTTCCTTGGCGATGATCGGCCCCGGATGTTTAACATCCGAATTCATCAGCCGCATCGGTTCTGGTGCAGCTTTGCCCCGCATCTCACCGAGTTTTGGTACGGCCGCGAGAAGTGCCTTTGTATAGTCGTGCTGCGGGTTCTCGAAGATTTCGGTGACGGACCCTTCTTCAACCTTGTTGCCGCGGAACATAACGACCACGCGGTCGGCCATCTGGGCTACGACGGCCATGTCGTGTGTAATGAACATGACGGCTGTGCCGGTTTCGCGTTTAAGTCGGTCGATCAATGCCAGGATTTCGGCCTGGATGGTCACGTCCAAAGCTGTCGTCGGTTCGTCCGCGATTAGTAGTTTCGGTTCGCACGCCAAAGCCATCGCAATGACAACGCGCTGACGCATGCCTCCGGAAAGCTCATGCGGGTATTGATCAAGCCGCCGTTCGGGCTCGGGTATTCTCACTTGTCTGAGCAATTCCAAGGCGCGTTCGCGCGCCGCTTCTCGGTTCATTGATTTGTGAACACGAAGACCTTCGGTTAGCTGTCGACCTACAGTGAAGACGGGGTTCAATGATGTCATAGGCTCTTGAAAAATCATGCCTATTTCGTTGCCGCGGATCGTTTGCATTAAGCTGTCGTCAGCTTTTGAAAGATCCGCAGGGGTATCGGCGCCTCGGTCAAAAAGCAGCTGTCCGCCAGCGATTTCACCGCCGCCAAATTCGACCAATCGCATCAAGCTGAGCGACGAAACAGACTTTCCCGATCCGGATTCGCCAACAATGCAGACAGTTTCGCCCGGCGATACTTCGAACGATACGTCCTCGACACCCACCACTGGGCCATCCTTAGTCTGAAATTCCACGCGAAGATTTCGGAACTGAGCGAGAGGGCGATCGAGCATAAACTGTCCAGACTAGGTTTTCGCAACGCTAATCCGATGGTTTTGGCAGTGTCAATTCTTGTGCAAACTGACGTGGCGAACGACGAATATTAAAATTTACCGTTTGGTAAAGCTTGCAATTCTCCTGAAAATCGTCCGTTCTAAGCGGGTCCGCATCAAGCGGGATGATCACAACGAAGTGGTGTTTGGTGAAAGTCACCCAAATCAACGATTGTTCGTCCGCAAAGACCCCTAAAAAATGGGGCGGCAAAGATGCGTTCTTTTCCAAACATGGGAGTGAAAAGATGAATATGAAAACAGCCCTTTTGGGCGCTGCAACCGCGTTAGCACTTGCACCAATGGCGTATGCCGATGGTCACGAGGGCGAGCGCGGTCGCGATGGTCAGGTCAACATTATTTATTGGCAGGCCGTCTCGACAATGAACGCCTATCTTTCTGGTGGCACCAAAGACCTCGAAGCTGCGTCTCTGGTTTTGGAACCGCTAGCGCGTTTCAACCAGGATGGTGAGCTTGTGCCTTGGTTGGCTGAAAGCATCCCAACACGTGACAACGGTGGTGTTGCCGCTGACGAAATGTCCATCACGTGGACACTTAAGGAAGGTCTCGTCTGGTCGGATGGCTCGCCGGTAACTTCCGAAGATGTGAAATTCTCTTGGCAGTATTGTACTGCTGAAGGTGGCGGCTGCTCGCAACCCGAGCGCTACAACGACGTTGTTGACGTAGAGACACCGGACGCCCGCACGGCTATTGTCCGCTTTGGTGTTCCAAAACCGTCTCCGTATGGCCCGTTTGTGAGCCATCTGTCGCCAATCATTCAAAAGGCTCAGTTCGAAGAGTGCCTTGGTGACAAAGCACCGACTTGCGCAGAGCAGAACTTCAATCCAGTCGGTACGGGTCCGTTCAAAGTCGTCGACTTCCGCGTGAATGATGTTGTCACTTTCGAAGCGAACGACCTTTATCGTGAAGAAGGCAAGCCAGCGTTCTCGAACGTGACGTTCAAGGGCGGCGGCGAAGCAACCGCAGCAGCGCGTGCTGTCTTTGAAACGGGCGAGTTTGACTACGCTTGGAACATGCAGCTCGCACCTGACGTGCAGGAAAGCATGCTGGCCGGCGGCAAAGGCGAGTTTGTATCCGGGTTCGGCAACTTGGTTGAGCGGATCATGATCAACCTCACAAACCCAAGCGCCGACTTGCCAGAAGGTGAGCGCGCCACCGCTGGACATCCGCACCCATTCCTGAACGACATCAACGTTCGTAAGGCTCTATCGATGGCGATTGACCGCGAACTTCTTGTTGCGATCGGATACGGTTCAGCTGGTGGGCTTACATGTAACGTCGTGAATGCGCCGACGATCTACAAATCTTCGGCAAACGATAGCTGCATGGTGCAGGACATCGCTGGAGCCAATGCAATCCTCGACGAAGCTGGTTGGGCTCGTGGATCAGATGGCATTCGTGAAAAAGACGGCGTTCGTCTGTCGCTTCTCTATCAGACCTCGACCAACGCTGTTCGCCAAGACTTCCAGACGTTGATCAAGCAGTTCTGGGGCGAGATCGGTGTCGAAACCGAGTTGCGCAACATCGATGCTGGTGTGTTCTTTGGGTCGGATGCAGGTTCGCCTGACACTTTCCAGAAGTTCTATGCCGACGTTGAGATGTATGCGAACACCTTCTCAGGCACCGATCCTGAAGCGTACATGGGTCAGTGGGCTTGTGACCAAGCGCCTCGTCCAGAAACGCAGTGGCAGGGCAATAACATGCCTCGCTTCTGCTCGGCAGAGTACGACGCGATGGTTGCCGAATTGGCTGGCACAAAAGATGCCGAAGGCCGAGCAACCCTGGTGAAGGCAATGAATGACATGCTGATGCAGAACTATATCATGCTGCCACTTGTCGATCGTGGTCGCGTTTCTGCGAAGTCCGTCACCCTTGGCGGAACCGTTATGAACACTTGGGACAGTGAGCTTTGGAATATCGCTGACTGGTACCGTTCGGAATAACGTAAAAAGGTTAGGGGCGGACATTACGTTGTCCGCCCCAACTGTTCAGGGGACCACCGCATGCTGACTTACACGATCAGACGGTTGATTCTGTCGGTCCCGACGCTTTTGTTCATTTCTCTTGTTATTTTTCTTCTTCTTGAGCTCGCTCCGGGTGACCCGATGGCGCAGGTGCCATTGACGGTTCCCTTGGAAGTAAAGCAACAGATGCGCGAGGCTTTGGGTGTTGGCCAACCGGTCTGGGTGGCATTTCCCAAATGGCTTTATCAGTTTTTTGTCGTCGAGCCTCAGGTTTTATTCGACGTGGTGTTCTCCACGAACTTCTCTGAAGGCAAGGCGCGGATGATCTCTTGGCAGTCGCGTTCGCCCATCATGGACATCGTTGCAGAACGCATCCCGCAAACGCTGTGGGTGGTTGGAGTGGCGTATATCGTTGCCATTTTGATGGCTTTGCCGATCGGCATTTATTCGGCATATCGCCAATATTCAGTCTTCGATCAGGCCGGTACATTCGTGACCATGATCGGCTTTTCGGTACCGCCATTCTTCTCTGGCGTGTTGGTCATCGTCATTTTTTCTGTCCAGCTGGGTTGGTTTCCTTCCATCTACGACACCACCCATCGTGTGGTTGATTGGGACACCTTTGTCGTCCAGCTGCAGCAAATGATCATGCCTGTCATGGTTCTTGCGCTTCAGATAACCAGCCAACTTAGTCGCTTCATGCGTGCTTCGATGTTGGACAATCTTGGCCAGGATTACGTACGGACGGCGAGGGCAAAGGGTTTGCCAGAACGTTCGGTCGTTCTGGTTCATGTATTGCGGAACTCGCTGATTCCGGTCGTCACCGTCATTGCTTTGGGCGTCCCTGCCATATTCGGTGGTGCGATCATTACTGAGCAGGTCTTCAAGGTTAACGGCATTGGACAATTGCTGATCACGGCGATTCAAGGCAACGACCTTCCTATGGTTCAAACACTGACCTTCATTTTCGCGGTTCTGATCGTGCTGTTTAACCTGATTGCCGACGTCCTGTACGGCATCCTTGACCCGAGGATCCGATATGACTGACGCGTCGAAACCAATGACAGACCCACCGAGTGAACCGGCTCCATCGCGCGGCCAATGGGCTGACGTTTGGGATCAGTTCAAGGTCCACCGTGGCGCGTTTTGGGGAATGGTGGTTTTCGGGACCATCCTGTTTTTGATCGTCGTGGGACCTTTCATCTACTGGAATGACCCGCAGGCCGTTCCAACCGGTCGGGACTTTTTGAACCTAAGAGATATGCGACCCATCTACGTTTTGCTGTGGGACAGCGGAGCCAAGGTGAATTGGTTGTATCCTTTGGGAACAGACAACCTTGGAAGAGATACGCTGGGGCGGCTACTTTTAGGTGGTCGTGTCTCGATCGCCGTTGGCATCACTGCTATGCTGCTCAGCCTGTTCTTGGGCACGTTTATTGGTGTGCTTGCTGGATACTTCCGCCGACTGGACGGTGTCCTAATGCGGTTGACGAATTTGTTTCTGGCGCTGCCGCTTCTGCCACTTCTGTTGGTTGCGGTTCTATTGTTCCGTGACCCGCTATCGAAAGGATTTGGGCCGGAAGGCGGAACGTTCATCCTTATCGTTACGCTGGTTGGTGTTACGTCCTGGATGCAAACCGCTCGTATCGTGCGCGGCGACGTTCTTGCGTTGAAAGAACGCGAGTTTGTTTTGGCCGCCCGGTCGATTGGTACGTCGCCTACCCAAATGATTTTGCGACATATTTTGCCGAACGTCCTAAGCCCAATAATGGTTTCGGCCACGCTTGGTATTGCAACGGCTATCATCACCGAAAGTGCGCTGTCGTTCCTTGGATTTGGGTTTCCGCCTGATTTTCCAACTTGGGGCAAGCTACTGTTCGATGCGGTTGACCGTATGGCGCTTTACCCAGAGCGAGTTCTTTGGCCGGGGCTGCTTATTTCGCTTACTGTGCTGGCGGTCAACTATGTTGGCGATGGTCTGCGTGACGCACTAGATCCACGTATCCGTGGTAGATAACGATCAGTCACTGTCCTTTCGGATCCGCTGAATGAGAATCCAGACCAACAGGATCACAATCGGCGTGACCAGGGCGGTCAATATGAGCTTGCTCACGCCGACTTCGGTGCCAACTGGACCAAGCATGTAAACGGCCAGATTCACGGCATAATAGCTGATCGCCACAACAGACAGACCTTCAACAGTGCGTTGTAGGCGCAGTTGAAGGTCCGCGCGACGGTCCATGCTTTCAAGAAGCGACTGGTTTTGCGCCGAGCGCTCTACGTCAACCCGCGTGCGCAGCAAGTCTCCCGCCCGCCAAGCGCGGTCGCCAAGTGTTTTCAGACGTGCCTCTGTCGATTTTACTGTGCGCATTGCCGGGTCGTATCGGCGCATCATGAATTCAGCAAAGGTCTGGCAGCCACCAAAACGTTCTTCTCTCAGGATTTCCGTGCGCTGATTGACGATGGCTTCATAGGCGCCTGTCGCACCAAGGCGGAACGAGGATGTCGCCGATAGGTTTTCAAGCTCCGACGCGATGCCAAGCAGTTCATCCAGAGTGGTCTCGGCGGATGCTTTTTCGTCGCGCATATCGCCGATCAACTCGGTAAGACGCCCATCGATCTGACCAAGCTGGGGTCCGATTTCTTGAACCCGGCTTAGACCCAGCATGGACATGGTCTTGTACGTCTCGATTTCGCAAATTCTTTGGACGACACGGCCAATGCGACGGCTGCCGGTGTTTGGGTCCGCAAAAAGAGCAAAACGCATGTGTCCCGCGTGATCCAATCGGAAATCACCGGCGATGACCATGCTGTCATCGAGAACGCGACTGGCCGCTAAGCTCTCAGCGACGAACCATTCGTCTATTTTGTCAGCTATAACCGTGTGATCTGCCTCTTGCTCAATACGGATGAGTGCAGACGTCATTCGCACACCCGGCGCGTTATCCAGCCAGTCCTGAGGAAATAGATTGAAGGTCGCTGCATCAAAGGGCGTTTCTGCGACTCCGTTGCCAAACAGGGTGTAAGTCACGAACTCTGTGTGACATTCCCATTTAAGCTTATGTTTTCCGATCTCACCGAAATAGTGAGTGGCGCCGGGTTGCGGATGGGGCGCGCCAAATCGGTCAAGCAATTCAATTAGATGCGCAATATCTTTGCTTCGGTCGCGCGATGCGGCGTTGCTTTCTGGCTTGATCGCCAAAAACGCCGCTCGGGACGGCGCCTCGAGCACTGGGAACGGGCG
>JAPPOI010000460.1 GCA_028818055.1 Boseongicola sp. | reverse complement strand
TTTCCCCATGTTCCGCTCAAGCAAGGGTGACCGCACCAAACTAATCCACGTCTCGAACGAATGAAGATCACTTCGAGAGGATAAGGAACATGGATATCTGGTCTCTGGAACTCATTGGGCTGATGGCTGGCGCAACCAACCTTTTCAGTTCTGTTCCGCAACTTGTCGCAAATCTGCGGGAACCCGATCGCGCGCACGGCCAAAGCCCCGCGCGAAATGCCTATCAGTGTGTCGGTAATGCGCTTTGGCTGGTTTATGGAACAGCCATTGGTTCGATCGCGATGATGCTGTTTTCCACGCTCGGGTGTTTGATGGCGACAGTCCTTCTCTGTCAGGTGCTTAAGGCCCACCGGCGTTTCAATGCTGGGGCTCTTGAATTGGCCGCATGAGCTTTTCGGCATCATCAAATGTGCCGAAGCTCATGCTCCGTAGGCCAGTGAGTCTGCTACTTCGACACCAATCCAACGATGTCGTAGGTCCGCGAAAGTATCGGCGCCGCGATTTCACGCGCACGGTCTGCACCACCGGACAGAATGCGATCGATTTCTGCAGGGTCATCCATCAAGCGGTTCATTTCGCCTGTGATGGGGCCCATGGTCTCCACTGCCAGCTCAGCGAGTTGCGGTTTGAACTGTCCCCAACCGGCACCACCATGTTCCGCCATGACAGCATCCGGTTCGATTCCAGCCATCGCGGCATAGATGTCCACCAGGTTTCGCGCTTCTGGTCTGTCTTTCAATTCCTCGTAAGTGCCCGGCAAAGGCTCAGGGTCGGTCCGCGCTTTGCGGAATTTCTGAGCAATCAGGTCAGCGTCGTCGCGCAGATTGATCCGGCTCATGTCAGACGGGTCCGATTTCGACATCTTCTTGGTGCCGTCGCGCAGCGACATCACGCGTGCGGCCGGGCCGCCGATCACAGGTTCTGTGATCGGGAAGAATTCTTCGCCAAAGTCGTGATTGAACTTGGCCGCGATATCTCGCGTCAATTCAAGATGCTGCTTTTGATCTTCGCCAACTGGCACGTGCGTTGCGTGGTAAGCCAAGATATCGGCAGCCATCAATGCGGGGTAGGCAAAAAGACCCAGCGAAGCTTCTTCTGAATGCTTGCCTGCCTTTTCTTTCCACTGGGTCATGCGACGCATCCAACCCATCCGTGCAACGCAATTGAAAATCCATGCCAGCTGAGCGTGTTCTGCGACCTGGCTTTGGTTGAACAAGATCGAGCGGCTTGGATCGATGCCAGCTGCGATGAACGCGGCTGCGGCTTCTCGGATTTGTGCCGTAAGAGCTTTCGGGTCCTGCCAAACCGTGATCGCATGCAGATCGACGATGCAATAGACGCATTCGTGCGTACCAGCATCCTGCATATCAACGAAGCGCTTCAGGGCGCCAAGGTAGTTTCCAAGCGTCAGGCCACCCGATGGTTGGATGCCTGAAAAGACGCGCGGGGTGAAAGCGGTGTCCGCCATTAAACGATCCTCTGGATTTTCACGCTTGCGCGGCTTACCCACGGGGGAGAGGCCCGTCAAGAAAGTCGAGGACATGAGCAGCGATCCCAATCAGGCCCCTGTGGTCAATCCGCTTCCCGGCGTGGTCGTTGGACTGGCCGTTGCGATCTTTGCGGTTGAGCTAATTATGCTCGCCGGTGAACGTCAAATCGTGGGCGGAGCGGACTCGATTGGATGGCGCACCGAAGCCATCCGAGAATACGCATTCTTTGCGCCAGTCGTCGATTTCCTGATTGAGCGTGGACAGTGGGTATCTTCTGAGTGGCGACGTTTCGTTACCTATCCCTTCATCCACCTCAGTTTCACCCACACGCTGTTTGTCATCGTGTTCTTGCTCGCCTTGGGCAAACTTGTTGGCGAATTGATGGGATCGATCGCAGTTGTCGCCACCTTCTTTGTATCAGCCATTTTCGGAGCATTGGTCTACGCCGGGCTTGCTGGCGATCCGCGGCCACTCGTTGGAGGTTACCCGGCCGTATATGGGTTGATCGGGGCCTATACTTTCATTCTTTGGGTGACCTACGGCAATCTTGGTGAAAGCCAATGGCGCGCTTTCACGTTGATCGGGTTTTTATTGGCGTTCCAACTGATATTTGGTGTCCTTTTTGGATCGACCAACGATTGGGTGGCTGAGGTCGCGGGATTCGCGATGGGCTTCGTAATCGCCCCGGTGACCGCGCGCGGCGGTTTTAGGCGGCTTGTTGATCGGATGCGTCAGCGCTGACGACGGAATGAAGCTAAGTCTTCGCGTTTGAATGCGCCAAGCGTCAGTCCGGCCAGCCCATAGCTTGCAATGCCGAAAAGAACGATCAATCCCAACGCGCCCCAGGCCTGCCACCCAGACAGCTCGCTTGGGCCAAGCGCCTGGGTTAAGCCCCAGATGACTGCACCCATTAGAAGCGCAGAAAAAACAATCCGCCAAATGCGTCCCAAGAACCGATCATCGAACGTTGCGGCTTCGCCCATCTCGCGACTGCCGCGCCACAATAGCAACAGCATCGCCCAGCCGGCGATTGTCGCGCCGAAGGCGGCGGCAATGTACCCAACGACTGGTGCCAGGCCAATTGCAATCGCCGCATTTATGACCATCGCAACCAAAGCAAAATAAAACGGACGCTTGGTGTCTTCGCGCGCGAAATAGAGCGGCTGAACGACTTTCTGCATGACAAAGGCGGGCAGTCCCAAACCATAGACAGCGGTTGCGAGCGCCGTGGCTGCGGTGTCCTCCGCGGTGAAGGCGCCACGCTCAAAAAGAACAGAAACCAGTGCAAATGGAATTGCGACCAAGGCAACTGCTGCCGGAATCGCTAATGCCAATGACATCTCTGCCGCGCGGTTGAACGCATCGCGACCGCCCTGTGTGTCGTCGGCCGCCAATCGGCGCGACAAATCGGGAAGAAGCACAATACCGATAGCAATTCCGACCACGCCAAGCGGCAATTGATAGAGGCGATCTGCATAAGACAGCCAAGCGACAGCACCATCAAAGAAGCTCGCCACCTGCCGACCTATCAGAAGGTTTACTTGCACAACGCCGCCCGCCAAAGCCGCTGGCGCTGCGATGATCGCAAGTCGTTTCAGCTCCGGTGTCAAAACCGGTCGGGCAGGGCGCAAGTCGAAACCGGCAGCACGCGCGGCAAACCATACAAGTACAAGCTGGGCAATTCCTGCGGCAACGACGCCGAACGCCAAGAGCGTTCCGTGAACTTCATTTCCGTCGCTGGAGCTGATCACCGAAAAGCTCGACCATCCACGCTCGGCCCAGATGAGTGCAACTATCAGGATCACGTTCAGCAGCACCGGTGCCGCGGCAGCCGCCATAAACCGCCCGCTTGCGTTCAAAACGCCCGAGACCAAGGCGGCCAGCGATATGAAAAGGATGTAAACAAAAACGATCCGACCCAAAGTAACCGCGATGTCGAACCGTTCATCGCCAGAAAAACCGCTTGCCATAGCCAGAACCAGCCACGGCATGAAAATTGTCGCCAGCACAGTAAGCACGATCAAGATGACGATTAGCCCAGTCATGGCATCGCGCGCGAAGCTGTTGGCGTCTTCGCCTGCCTCCAGTTTTTTTGAGAACATTGGCACGAACGCCATGTTGAATGCGCCCTCGGCAAAGAAGCGGCGAAACATGTTTGGTAGCGAAAACGCGATCAGAAAGGCCTCGGCGACAGCGCCGGTTCCAAGCCATGCAGCAATCATGATATCGCGGACAAACCCAAGAATGCGACTGACCATCGTCCAGACGCCGACAGTCATGAAACCGCGAACCAGACGGATCGGTGTCAAGCGCGCACCCTTTGCTGGGCGTTCCGGTTGATCATTCTGCTCATTGGTCTTTTGCCCGTTCCGCCCCTGCAACGATTGCGTCGCGAAGCTTCTTTTCCAGTGTTTTTTGCTTCGAGGCGGCGTGGAATTTCAAGCCGAACATGTCTTTGACGTAGAAAGTATCAACGACCTGTTCGCCATATGTCGCAATTACCGCACTCGCGATATAGACGTTCGCTTCGGCCATCGTGCGCGTCAGGTCATAAAGAAGGCCCGGACGGTCGCGCGTGTCGACTTCGATAATCGTGTAGATATCGGACCCTTCGTTGTCGAAACTGATCGAAGTTGGAACATTGAATGCCTTTTCCCGCTTCTTCAGCTTGTCGCGATCTACGAGTGACCGGCGTGGCAAAACCTCGCCGTGCAGCGTCCGTTCGATGGTTTGGCGCAATCGCGGCAGGCGATCGGCATCATACGGATGACCGTCCGCGTCTTGCACCCAGAATGCCGCCGTCGCATAGCCATCCGACGAGGTGTAGCTGCGTGCATCGACCACGTTCGCACCGACAAGCGCCAACGCGCCGGCAAGGCGAGCGAAGATGCCTGGGTGGTCGGCAAGCGCGAAACAAATGCGTGTTGCATCCCGATCTTCATCGGGGCGAAGTTCCATCCGCACTTCATCATCCGAGATGTCGCGCAGCAAGTTTGCGCACAACAGATGCGCGTCCGTCCGCAATCCTTGCCAGTACGCCGGATAATGGCGTGATGTTTCGTGGCGAAGATCCTTGGTTTCCCAGTTCGAAAGGGCTTCGCGCAGTGCCTTTTTGGCCGAACTGGTCGCGGTGTCGCGATTGACGGCTTCCAGCCCATGCTCCAACGCGTCCGCCGTTTTCGCATAAAGATCGCGAAGCAACTGGGCTTTCCAATTGTTCCAGACACCTGGGCCGACGCCGCGAATATCGCAGACCGTCAGAACCGTAAGCAGATCCAATCGTTTCTTCGTCTGTACGGCTTTCGCAAAATCGCGAACCGTTCGTGGTTCCGAAATATCGCGCTTCTGAGCCATATCGGACATCAGAAGGTGGTAACGAACCAGCCATTCCACTGTTTCAGCCTCGTCAGGTTTCAACCCAAGCCGTGGCGCGACCTTTCGGGCAATCTGAGCGCCGAGAATAGAATGATCTTCGGGCCGTCCTTTGCCGATATCGTGCAGGAAGAGTGCAGAATATAGAACTTTGCGGTTCACGCCTTCTTTTAGGATTCCGCTGGCTACAGGCAATTCTTCGACCAACTCTTCACGCTCGATCTGAGCGAGTGTCGAGATGCACTGGATCGTATGCTCGTCCACTGTGTAGCTGTGGTACATATTGAACTGCATCATTGCGACGACGGGTGCGAACTCGGGAACGAAGGCCGCAAGGACACCCAGTTCGTTCATTCGACGCAACGCGCGCTCTGGGTTGCCGCGCTTTAACAGCAGATCAAGGAAAATGCGGTTCGCTTCGGGCGACGCACGCATCTCATCATCAATCATATCGAGATTGGCTGAAACCAACCGCATCGCATCCGGGTGAATCAAATATCCAGTGCGAAGCGCTTCATCGAATATCCGCAACAAGTTGAGCTTGTCTTTGAGAAACGGCTTCTGTCGTGTGACGGTCAGGCGGTTCTGTTTGATAGTGTATTCCGGCGCAACTTTCCTGCGGCGACGGAAAAAGGTGGCCAGAGAAGGCGCTTTCTTGACGTGTTTGGCTTCGAGCGCCGTCAAAAAGATGCGGGTCAACTCTCCAACCTTGGTCGCTTGTCGGAAGAAATCCTGCATGAAAAACTCAACAGCACGACGACCGTCGTGGTCGGAATAGCCCATGCGTTCTGCCACTTCGACCTGCATGTCGAAGGTCAATTGGTCCATGGCGCGTCCAGCCACGAGATGCATGTGCGATCGTACCGCCATCAAAAAGTTTTCGGCATCGACAAACCCGTCGAACTCGTCGGCGCGCAAAAGACCAAGGCGCACCAAATCTGCAGCGTCGGATACACCGTGGATGTACTTGCCGATCCAGAACAGAGTCTGAAGGTCGCGCAGACCGCCTTTGCCTTCTTTTACATTTGGCTCGACCATGTAGCGCTGGCCACCCTGCTTGCGGTGGCGTTCTGTGCGTTCTTTCAACTTGGCCTCGATGAAATCGGATTCGCTGCCCTTGAAGAGTTCAACTTGCAGCTTTTGGTTCAGTTCGTCGGCCAGTTCAGCGTTTCCAGCAAGGAAGCGATTTTCCAATAACGCGGTTCGAATGGTGTAGTCTTCTCGACCCAACCGCAGGCAGTCTTTGATCGAGCGGCTGGAATGTCCGACTTTCAGGTGCAGATCCCAGAACATGTAAAGCATGCTCTCGATCAGCCTTTCCGCCCATGGTGTGACTTTCCACGGCATCAGGAAAAGCAGATCCACGTCGGAGAACGGAGCCATTTCGCCCCTGCCATATCCGCCAACTGCCAGCACGGCCAACCGTTCTCCATCGGTGGGGGTTGGGTTGGGGTGCAGTCTTTCCTGAGCAACCCGCAGTACGGTTTGCACGACCTGATCGGTCAAATACGCGTAGCTCATGACGACAGGCCGCGCGGCGTGGGGATTGCGCGTGAAAGCGTCGGCGATAACGGTGCGCCCGGTTTTTAATGCATCTCGCAAGATTGCAACCGTTTCGCGGCGAACGTCCTGGCTGGAAGAACCCTCGGGACAAGCCGATAGGATCGAAGCCCAAATCGCGTCGACGTCAAAGATATCACGCGCAGGAACGATCAAGGCCGAGGGATCGCCCCCGGCCTTGGCGTTCAAACTGTCGGCTAACTCAGAATCCGGCGCCGCCAAAGCTTGTTGGTGAGGGGTCAATGACTACCACCTGATTGTTTTGAATTTGTGCGACTGCAAGGCCGCGTTGGTTGGTTCCGTTCGGGAAGAAGCGGAAGGGCCCGTACACGCCTGCAAAGCCTTGGCCTTGGGTAAGCGCTGTTGATCCCAGCGCGTCTGCATTGCCTTGTGCCACAAGCGCACCGACGGCTGCAATTCCGTCATATGCCAGACCTGCGACAGGGCTTGGAAGCGTGCCGAACGCGGCTTGGTAGCGTGCGTTGAACCGGTTTGACATGTCCGGTGAAGGCGTAGCGAACCATGCACCTTGGAGACCCTTCAGTGACAGGGCGCTGGACGGAATGTCGAGCCGCTGCAAGCCGATGAATTGAGCGGTTTCTGCGTCAATTAAATTTTCTGGCATCAGAA
>JAPPOI010000075.1 GCA_028818055.1 Boseongicola sp. | reverse complement strand
TGCCAAGCAGGCGTCTTCACCCTGGGTGAAAGTTGTTTCAATGCCAGAACCCGAGAAGTTTATGACTTTGACGTCTGGAGCGTGGCGCAATGACAACCGTTCTGCCGCACGGGCGAGATCAAGCTTGATCACTTCCGAAGGACACGAGCCGACAAGGAACAATTGGCGAATGTCAGGCCGCCTTGACAGCAATCGGTCGACTTCTCTGTCAAGTTCATCGTTTGCGTCGGCCAGCCCCGCGAGATCCTTTTCCTCGAGAATCGCTGTCCCGAATCTGGGCTCGGCAAATATCATGACGCCAGCGGCGGATTGCAGAAGATGTGCGCATGTTCTCGATCCAACGACCAAAAAGAAGGCATCCTGCATTTTTCGGTGCAGCCAGATAATCCCGGTCAGCCCGCAGAATACTTCGTGTTGTCCACGCTCTTTCAGAACCGGTGCCTGAGAGCACCCGCCACCCTTGGGGAGAGGGGGTAGAGCGGTCATGCAGGCGCCGCCGTTTCAAGGCGCGCCAAGCGGAGTTTTCGCAGGAACTGTCCGGCATTAATTACATAGGCTGCATAGGCGGCCAGAGCGATGAGCATCTGTTGCTCGGCCGTAAGCGAACTTGCGAAAACCGCCCATAAATAAAGGGTATGGAGCGCAATCACCACAAAACTGAAAACGTCTTCCCAGAAGAATGGACGGGCGAACAGCCACTTGCCGAAGACGACCTTTTCCCAGATCGAGCCGGTGACCATAATGGCGTAAAGAACGGCTGTTTTCAGCACGACGGAGATTGTCGCAATCGCGTAGCCTTCGCCGGTTGCCAGATACCGCAAAACCAGTCCGAGAGAGACAAGGAAAACGATGAACTGGACGGGCGCCAAAATGCCCTGGACCAAGGTCCAAGGCGTCGCGTCGCGTCTGGCACGTTCTTCACGTGTATATATCCGCGGCGCTCTTTTTTGTGCGCCTCCCTGTGCGGACATCCGCAGTCTCCCCGTCTGCTGGTGTCGCCACAGGTTAGGCTCTGAGTCCCAAAAGTGTCAATTAAAACTTACACATGAAAGTTGACGCTTTGTGAGATCGACACGTGGGCTGTCAACCTTCGGAAATTTGCAATTCTTTCTTCTTTTATTGGGGTTTCGGGACAGATTTGGTTTTTTGCGCTCAGATTCTTTTCCCCAGATGTCAATTCACTTTGACATTCAACGCCTGCAGGCAGACACTAAGGGCATCCCGAAGTTCTGAGTCGGAGCTTGTCCAACGTAAGAAGGTTCTTTCGGGCATTAAGGAAAGGCGATGACAGACGGCCCCGAAAGTATGCGCAAGGGGCAAAGAGGCAGATCGGATAATCCGGTCGAAAGTCTCGCCAATGAAGCGCTCAGGTCCCTGGCACGGAAACGTGGAGCCGGGACGAACGTGCTTCATGAAGAATACGTCATTGCACTTCACTCGGCTGTTCTGGACGGCAGCGAATCTCAACGAGACCGGGTCGTTGAGTGGATGCTGGACACAGGCGTTACCGTATCCGGTTTGATCGACCTTTACATTCCCGAAGTCGCGCGTCGGCTTGGCGCCGAATGGTGCGAAGACGATCTGGGATTTGCGGAAGTGACGGTTGGCTCGGCACGTCTACAAGGTTTGCTGCGCGACCTCGCGGCCAGAGAGCCGCTGAAGCCAAGACCTGTCACGACACAGGGTGTTGCTATCGTGGTTTTGTCGGACGAATACCACACGCTTGGCGCCTTGGTTTTGACCGCGCAGCTCAGGCGTATGGGCGTTTCAGTTCGTGTGCTGATCGGGGTCGCTCGAGAGAAAGCGATCAGAGAAGTATCACAGGGCGGATATGACGCCGTCATGATTTCGGCGTCTCACGTTGAGACCCTTGTACAAATTGAAAAATTCATAAAAGATTTAAACAGGGAAATGGAGCAGAACACGCCAATTGTTGTTGGCGGTCCTGTCCTGAATGTGGAGCGAGACGTTGCGGCCGTAACAGGCGCAGATTTTGCGACGTCCGATGTTGTTGAGGCACTACGGTTATGCCAGCTGAGGATTACCCGGCCAGCAGAGCCCACCAAGAAGACGGTGGAATAAGTCATGGTCAACAAAACGCTCAAAAAGCGGCGAAGCCAATGACGTCGAGAGGAACCAAATACTGGAGTTCGGGTTCGATCCCATTGATCGGGCCGGATGTCCTTGGCGGCATCATTTCCAAGGCGTCGGACGTTGCAATTGTCATCTCTGAAACCGGTACCGTTCTTTCTGTTCTGGTGAACCCCGATCACCGTGGGTTTGGCAAGATCGAAGAATGGGAAGGCCACGACATTCGTGAGTTCCTTACTATCGAAAGCGTGCCGAAGTTGGACCTGCAACTTCAACGTTTTATGGAAGAAAGCGACGATGTCTCGGCAATCGAGTTGAACCACACCGATGCCCGGATCCTCGAATTTCCCATTCGGTATTCATTCCATGTGATCGGCCCCGACGGCGCGATCTTGATGCTGGGACGTGACCTGCGCCCTGTCGCTGAAATGCAGCAACAGCTGGTCCAGGCGCAGATGGCCCTGGAACGCGATTATGAAGCTCAGCGCGAGTATGACACCCGGTTCCGCGTGCTCATGGAAGCGACGACCGAAGCCTTTGTCTTCGTCAGCCATAGCTCGGGTCGGATCGTTGAGATTAGCGCAGCAGCGGCCGCTCTGTTCGGCGGGAATGTCGCTGACATGCGTGGTGGATCGTTTGCGCAAGAATTTGACAGTCGTCGCCGCAGCGAGCTGATGGCCAACCTGGTTGCCCAGTCAATGAGCGACAGCCAAAAGCCGCTGGAGTTGACCACGCATCGCACGAAGAAAACTGTGCAGATTTCTCCCATTTCGTTCCGCGCAGCGGGCGAGCGAACTCTGCTTTGTCGCATCACGACGGGAGCGGAAGAACAGGCCGGCGGGTCCGATATGGCGGACTATTTGCAAAGCATGTTTGAACGCGGCGTTGAGGCCATCGTCTTTACCGATGCGGACGGCGGGATTGTCACCGCCAACGAGGGTTTCCTGAACCTGATTGACGCCAGCCATACGTCTCGGGTCACTGGACGGAGTTTGGGCGATTATCTGGCCCGCGGATCGGTCGATTTGAAAGTCTTGATCGAAAACGCGCGCCGCGTTGGGCAGATGCGCATCTACTCAACGAAACTGGTCTCGGAATTTGGTGGACAGGTCGCGGTCGAGCTTTCAGCGACATGGCTGGACGACGATGGAAGCCCATCCATGGTGTTCGTGATCCGCGATGCAAGTCGCGCCGAGGCAGTTCGGCAATCCGGGCCTGTTATTGACGACGACAGTGTTCAAAGCGTGATCGAATTGGTCGGCTCCGCGACGCTGAAAGAGATCGTCAGCGAAACGAACGACGTCGTTGAGAAGAAGTGCATCGAGACCGCTGTCGAGCTCACACGAAACAACCGCGTTGCAGCTGCTGAAATGCTGGGCCTCAGCCGTCAAAGTCTTTACGTCAAGCTGCGGAAATACGGTCTTTTGGCTCGCGACAGCGACTAATTTCCAACTGTCAGATTTTCTGAACAGAGTCTTGCCAGACTCACTGTTGTAGTGTGTAGTTGACACCATGAGTGTCAGCAAAAGTTTACATTTATCTGAGGCACCAGCTCGGAAGCTGCCGGAAATGCGCGGTCTGTTTGAGCTGTTGAAGCCGATAACGTGGTTTCCGCCGATGTGGGCGTACCTCTGCGGGATTGTCTCGGTTGGCGTTTGGCCGGGTGACAAATGGACACTCGTCCTTCTTGGGGTTTTTCTGGCCGGTCCTTTGGTGTGTGGCATGAGTCAGGTCGTCAATGATTGGTGCGACAGACACGTCGATGCAATCAACGAACCAAACCGCGCCATCCCGTCGGGGCGTGTTCCCCCAAACTGGGCATTGGCATTTGGGATACTTCTTTCTGCTGTCGCGGTTTGGGTTGGCGGGTTTCTTGGCCCATGGGGGCAGGGTGCGACTGTAGTCGCGGTGCTTGCGGCCTGGGCATATTCAGCGCCGCCTCTCCGCCTGAAGCGTTCCGGATGGTGGGGCCCCGGACTTGTTGGCCTTTCTTATGAAAGTCTGCCGTGGTTCACAGGAGCAGCGGTCCTGAGCTTTGGGGCACCGTCAGTCTACGTCATTATAGTCGCACTGCTTTATGGCATTGGCGCCCACGGCATTATGACGCTGAACGACTTCAAGGCGCTTGAAGGCGATCGAGCGACAGGAGTGCGGTCACTTCCCGTTGTCCTTGGACCCGAAGTTGCCGCGAAAATCGCCTGCACGGTCATGGCATTGCCCCAGCTTTTGGTGATTTCGCTTTTGGTCATTTGGGGTAAGCCGGTCTTTGCCCTTGCCGTTGCAGTGAGTCTTCTTCTTCAGTTTGCGGCCATGCGCAAAATGATGCGTGACCCGAAAGCATTGGCTCCTTGGTACAACGGCACTGGCGTGCTGCTGTACGTTCTTGGCATGATGGTAACCGCGTTTGCCATCCGTTCGCTGGGATCGGGGCTATGACATTATCCTGGTTTTCAATCGTTCGCCTTGGCTTGGTGCAGATGGCGCTTGGCGCCATTGTCGTTTTGACGACATCGACCCTGAACCGATTGATGGTTGTTGAACTGGCGTTGCCAGCCGTGCTGCCGGGGCTTCTTGTCGCGCTTCACTATGGCATTCAGATCACTCGCCCGAACTGGGGTTTTCTGAGTGATCAAGGCGGGCATCGCACGCGATGGATCATTGGCGGTATGGCCGCGCTTGGTGCTGGCGCATTTCTGGCTGCGACAGCCATTCCCATTTTTGAGGAAAGTTTCTGGCTAGGTATGGGTATAAGCGTCTTCGCCTACGCTCTGATCGGACTTGGTGTTGGCGCGTCTGGCACATCGCTTTTGGCTTTGCTGGCGACAGCGACAGAACCGCGCCGTCGCGCCGCGGCTGCAACGATCACTTGGCTGATGATGATCTTCGGCATCGCAGTGACTGCGGCCACGGTGGGAAGTCAACTGGACCCATATAGCCACGGGTTGCTTCTGCGCATTGTCGCTGTGGTTACGCTTGGTGCGCTGCTCATGACTATTCTCGCGGTTTGGGGCATAGAGCGTCGCGTCATCCAACGCGCTGAACCTGAGCCGATGCCATTCCGCGAAGGGATCGCCGAAATCTGGGCAGAACCAAAGGCTCGAAACTTCACGTTCTTCGTTTTTCTTTCGATGACGGCATACTTCATGCAAGAGCTGATCTTAGAGCCCTATGCCGGGCTGGTCTTCAACTTCACGCCGGGACAATCGACTTCGCTTTCGGGGGCACAGAATGGCGGCGTGTTCATTGGGATGCTTCTGGTTGGGATCGCGGCAACCGGCTTCAAGATCGGCGCATTGAGGCATTGGGTCGTGGCTGGCTGCATTGGATCAGCGCTTTCACTTACCATAATCTCTGTTATCGGACTGCTGGGTATACCGCTGTTAGTCCCCGCAGTCGTCGCTTTGGGCTTGTTCAATGGCATGTTTGCAGTCGCCGCGATCGGATCGATGATGGCATTGGCGGGAAAAGGCCGCGAAGCTCGTGAAGGCACGCGAATGGGGCTTTGGGGTGCGGCCCAGGCGATTGCAGCCGGATTTGGCGGCCTCGTCGGAGCTGCATTGGTCGACGTGTTCCGACAATTGATGACCACCGCCCCCGCCTTCGGCGCGGTTTTCATATTCGAAGCATTTCTATTTGTTGCCGCGGCTTTGATGGCGCTGCGCGTGATGGAAAAGACATCTTCAACGCCATCCAGCGTTGCGATGGTTCCGGGAGAATGACGATGAAGTTTGACGTGGTTGTTGTTGGAGGTGGGCCCGCTGGAACAGTGGCGGCGGAAGACCTTGCCAAGGCAGGCAAGCGGGTCGCGTTTCTGGATCGTGCTGGCCGGATCAAGCCATGTGGTGGAGCAATTCCACCGCGGCTCATTCAGGATTTCGATATTCCCGAAAGTCAGCTTGTTGCCAAAATCAACACTGCGCGCATGATTTCGCCCACGCAACGAAGTGTCGACATTCCAATTGAGGATGGGTTTGTCGGCATGGTGGACCGTGAGCATTTCGATGAGTTTCTCCGTGTGCGCGCAACAAACGCGGGAGCCGATCGGTTCACAGGAACCTTTTTGCGAATTGAGCGCTCTGACGCTGGCCCAACCGTGGTGTATCGCGACAAGGAAACCCGCGAAGAACGCCGGTTGGACACAAAGCTGATCATCGGCGCAGATGGCGCACGCTCAGACGTTGCACGTGCCGAGGTGCCGGGCGGAGATACAATTCCCTATGTGATCGCGTATCACGAGATCATAAAGGCGCCGGGCGCTGTCGGCGCATACGACCCCTTGCGGTGCGATGTCATTTACAACGGAGCAATTTCACCTGACTTTTATGGCTGGGTTTTCCCCCATGGAGACAGCGCGAGCGTTGGGATGGGCACGGGTGTCGACGGTGTCGACTTGAAGAAAGCCACCGCCGATCTGCGTGTCGCGAGCGGATTGGACAGTTGTGAAACGCTCCGTAAAGAAGGTGCGCCAATCCCGCTGCAGCCGCTTGAGAAATGGGACAATGGACGCGACGTGGTACTAGCTGGGGACGCAGCTGGCGTTGTCGCCCCGTCGTCTGGCGAAGGCATATATTATGCAATGGCCGGTGGCAGAGTGGCGGCGACCGCGGCGCAAGCTTGCCTGGCATCAGGACGTACGAAGGATCTCGCGCTTGCGCGAAAGCTTTTCATGAAAGAGCACAAGATGGTGTTTCGCGCACTTCGCGCGATGCAGGATGCCTATTACATTTCTGACGAACGGCGGGAACGCTTTGTCAGCCTGTGCCATGACGTCGATGTTCAGCGCCTGACATTCGAAGCCTATATGAACAAGAAGCTTGTGAAAAAGCGTCCCTTGGCGCATTTGAAGATCGGCCTGAAGAATCTGGCTCATTTGACGCGACTGGTGCCTGAGACCTATGCCTAAAGACGTGCAGACAACCAACATGATACCGGCCTGGGTCGACGGTGTACTTACGCCCGTCGAGAAACTTGAGGCGCACAAGCAAGGGCTGAAACACAAAGCCATCAGCGTCTTTGTGATGCGGGGATCAGAAGTGCTGATCCAAAAGCGGGCGGCCGGGAAGTATCACACTCCGGGACTATGGGCGAATACCTGTTGCACGCATCCTCATTGGGACGAAAGCGCCGAGGATTGTGCGACCCGGCGCTTGAACGAAGAGCTTGGAATTGCAGGATTGCAGCTGACCCATCGCGATCAGGTCGAGTATCGGGCCGATGTTGGCAACGATCTGATTGAACATGAAGTGGTCGACATCTTCACGGCAGACGCTGAGGACGACTTGTCGATAACTTTGAACCCGGATGAAGTTGAGGCTGTGGACTGGGTCGACCTTTACGATCTGGCCGCGCAAGTTCAGCGCCGTCCCACCTTGTACACGCCTTGGCTGCGAATCTACTTGGCCGAATATATGGAACGGATCTTCGCAGGCTTGAGCCGCGATTGAGTTTTCCTGATTTTCGCGTGCCCTGGGCACCCGCGGTAGGCGGGGGCGTTGCCCCCGCACCCCCAGAGTATTTTTACCAGAAAGAAAAGATCAGGCGCGCGCTTCCCCAAAGGGCGCAACAATTGCCCCAAGCGCATCCAGTGCGGTCGCCGTGATATCGTCTGCTGTGAGGCGTGCGTCTGAATACATGTCCGCCGGGCTGGCCTGATCGATGAAGCGGTCGGGCAACGTCATGGTGCGCACTTTGAGGCCGCGGTCCAATCCGCCTTTTTTGGCCAAATGATGAAGAACGTGCGCGCCAAATCCGCCCTGGGCCCCCTGCTCGACCGTGATCAGTGCGCTGTGGTTGCGCGCCAGCTGGCCAATCATTTTGGTGTCCAGCGGCTTGGCAAATCGGGCATCCGCGACGGTCGCCGACACTCCTCGTGCAGCAAGATCGTCTGCAGCAGCGAGGCATTCCGACAAATGGGCGCCGAATGACAGGATCGCCACGGTGTCGCCCTCGCGAACGATGCGCCCCTTGCCGATTTCAAGTGGAGTACCGCGTTCCGGCATCTCGACACCAACCCCATTTCCGCGAGGATAGCGGAACGCAATCGGGCCCGTGTCATGCTTTGCGGCGGTCGCAACCATATGCATCAACTCGGCTTCGTCTGCAGCTGCCATGACGGTGAAGTTGGGCAAGTTGGTGAGATATCCGATATCAAACGCGCCCGCGTGGGTCGCGCCGTCAGCGCCAACAAGTCCTGCCCGATCAATGGCAAACCGAACCGGCAGGTTTTGCAAAGCGACATCGTGAACGACCTGATCGTACCCGCGTTGCAGGAAGGTCGAATAAATCGCGCAAAACGGCTTCAAGCCTCCGGCGGCCATGCCTGCAGCGAAGGTCACGCCGTGTTGTTCAGCGATGCCGACATCAAAAACCCGGGCCGGGAAGCGATCGGACATGATGTTGAGCCCCGTGCCTGACGGCATCGCGGCGGTTACCGCGACAACTTTGGGATCTGCAGCCGCCTCTTGTGTGAGAGCGTTGCCAAAAACCGACGTAAAGCTGGGCGCATTCGCCTTTGATTTTTGCTGCGCGCCGCTGACAACGTCGAACTTCGCCACGCCGTGGTATTTGTCGGCGCTGCTTTCCGCCGGCGCGTACCCTTTTCCTTTGACCGTGCAAGCGTGGATCAGCACCGGCCCGTCCGCCCGTGCCTTGGCTGCGCGCAACACTGGCAGCAACTGGCTCATATCGTGGCCATCGATGGGGCCGAGGTAACTGAAGCCAAGTTCTTCAAACAAGGTCCCCTGCCCGGTCATGCCTCCGGTGACAAGCTGACGTGCGCGGCGCGCGCCATCTCGGAATGGCCCGGGTAATGCTGCTTCAAAGCCTTCCGCCATCTTGTGCAGGGGCGTGTTGCCATAAAGGCCGGACAGATACGTCGACATGGCCCCGACAGGTGGTGCAATCGACATTTCATTGTCGTTGAGAATGACAAACAACCGGCGGCCTTCACTGCCGGCGTTGTTCATGGCTTCATAGGCCATTCCCGCACTGATCGAACCATCACCAATCACTGCAATTGCATCGCCAGTCGCTTCGCCCATGTCACGCGCAATGGTAAAACCAAGTGCCGCTGAAATGGATGTCGAGGAATGCGCCGCCCCAAACGGATCGAAGTCACTTTCGCTGCGCTTTGTGAACCCCGACAGCCCGTCGCGCTGGCGAAGAGTGCGAATGCGATCTCGGCGACCGGTCAGAACCTTGTGTGGATAACATTGGTGCCCGACGTCCCAGATGAGTTTGTCAAAGGGCGTGTTGAAGATCGCGTGGATGGCCACTGTAAGCTCGACCACTCCCAGAGATGACCCTAGATGCCCGCCGGTTTCTGAAACGACCGAGATGACTTCTGCACGCAGTTCGTCTGCCAAAGTGGCAAGTTCACGGTCGGAGAACGCTTTCAGATCAGCCGGTCCGGCAACTCGATCCAAGAGCGGAGTTTCAGGTCGGGTCATGGCAGTGTCCTTCCTTAAAAAAGGCGTCGCGAGGGCGGAGGCCCAGGCGACGCCAGTTCCCTGTAGCCAACAGGAAGGGAACCGGGGTGTGGAGGCCCCGAAGACCGAGCGCGGCTAAACGCTCGATTTCAAAGGGGCGGCCCAACAGCAGAGGGCCGCCCAAATCAACTCAGACAAGTGCTGAGACAAACTGACCTGTCTCCAACGCCGCGAACGGATCGTCCGGCAGCAAGGTGGAGATTGCGATCAGTGCGAAGATCAACAGCACGACTCCGAAGAAGACGAGCGCGCCCCATCCCGCACCTGCAGCCATCTGCGAGAGAACCCACATCCGCAGCGACGGTTTGTTGTCTTCGAGATACCAAGGGTCTTTGTCAGACATGTCGCCTTACTCCTGTGGTGGCAGATACGGGGTGAAGTCTTCGGATGTCAGTGCTGGAACGTAGTTCGTTTCAGCGCCGTATCCGTGTTCTTGCGCCCATGTGAACCAGTCGTCGACGACAGTGCCGGTTAGCAAGATGCCGATGCCGCCGGTCAGCGTACACAGCACTGCAAACCACCACGCCCAACGATGGATGCCTTCCATCGTGGCGTTGAAGCCCATGGTCCAGCGCCAGAACAAAGCCGCCCGTTCAGAGGCCGTTCCGCGGTCGTAAATCTGTTCCAGTTCGCGATCGCCGCCCAAGCGGGAGACCGCAAGGATCGTGGCCCCGTGCATCGCAAACAGCAGCGCAGAGCCATAAAGGAAGGCAATCGAAAGTGCATGGAACGGATTGTAGAACAGGTTGCCGTAGGTCAACGAAAACAGGTTCGTCCAATCAAGGTGCGGGAAGATGCCGTAAGGCACGGCCTCGGACCAACTGCCCATCAGAATGGGTCTGATCAGACCAAGAACCAGGAACAACCAGATCGCTGAAGCGAATGCCCAGCAAACGTGTTTGCCCATGCCCAATTGGTCGGCCAACACATACGACCGGACCCACCAGCTTAGAACGCTCAGCAGCAGGAAGAAGCTTGCAATCAACCACAACCCGCCGTCCCAAAGGGGAGCAAAGCCAAGACCATATTCAGGCCCCGGTGGCTCCAGAGCGAGATAAAAGAGATCCCGTGCCATGACCGCGAGATTGAAGTCCGATTGAACGAGGAAACTCAGTCCGCAAATCAAGAACCAGGCGACGAAGCAGAGGATCGACATCAGTCCCCAAGCGCCCAGATAAACCGGCCCAAGTTGTGCGTTTCCGAGCCAGCCAAAGAGACCTGAGAAACTAGCGCTCGACGAGCGTTCCTGAAGCGGAACGTCCTCGACCATTCCCATTTCAGGCGGGCCCTGAATTTGGACCTGACTGAAGATATTCATGTACTCAGCCATTTACGCCTCCTTCAAGGTTCGCCCACCAGGGCAGTTCGATGTACCAATCCCACCAGACGATCCATTGATCGAACCAGACCGTGCCCGATACGACGATACAAACGGCGCTCCAGAAAGCGGCATTGATCGCCAACAAAAGGCCAAGACGGTGAATGCCCAAGGGCCCGATGGAATAACCGATGAAATCGCGGAAGAACGTATCTTCATGCTCGGGAAGTCGGCTTGATTTCCCTTTCGCGGGATTGGCTGCCGACAGGATCAATGATCCGTGCAGAGCAAGTGCCAGCGTTGTCGTGAAGAACAACGAGACCGCGAGCATGTGGAATGGATTGTAGTGGAAGTTTCCGTACAGGTATCCGGTGTAGCTGACCCAATCCAGGTGTGACCAAATCCCGTAAGGAAATGCGTGTCCCCAAGCACCCATCAAAACCGGCCGGATAACGACCAGGGTCGTATAAGCCAGGATCGCGAAGCCAAACGCGATCGGGACTTGGAAACCGATGCCAAGTTTACGGCAAATCTCAACTTCCCTGAGCGCCCATGAGATGAACGCGCCATGCGCACAGATCGTAATGATCTGCCACAATCCGCCTTCCGCCAGTGGGGCCGCCCCTAATCCGTATGAAAGAGGAGGAGGATTGACCGAGATGAGCCAAGGATTCCACGTGCCCTGAAGCGCCGCGGAATAGAATATCAGGATCGTGCCAAGCGCCGCGAAGAACGCGGTCGTGACACCGAAAAATCCAACGTAGAAGGGTCCGACCCAGAAATCGAACATTTCTCCGCCGATGATCGTCCCGCCCGGGACGCGATATTTTCGTTCGAAACTGAGCAAAGCCATGTGATTACTCCGTATTCGGTTGCGTCGGCGGCATTAGCCACTGCACGTGACGCAACCGCATGTTCTAGGTTGTCGCGGGCGACTGACGCCGCCCGCAACGATTTGTGTTTCGATCAACCGTCTGACATGTCAGCGGCAAACGCGCGCTGGAACCAGTTGGTTTCCGGGTTCGAAAGCAGGACGAGGTGAATCATCGCTGCCAGAAGGAACAGGAAGACACCCTGTGCCACGAAAACGCGACGGGGATCGAAGATCAGCCAGATCTTGTAGAACTTTGCCATCTCTTCTTGTCCTTAGTTCCAGTTGAACCAGGGCAGCCAGATGTACGTGAGGATGTGGGCCACCAGCGCGATGCCGACAAATACCCACAGACCGCTCATGTACACAGAATGGAGCTCCTGCGCCTGATCGTCAGTGAGACCTGTGAATGACAGGTCGGTTCTATCAGCCATTGAATCCTCCGGATCTTAGACTGACGCCGCGTCCCCCGCGGCCGGGTTTCCGTCAGGGCAAGTGCCCGTCAGGGTATCTGCCTGCCCGGAAGGGCTGACAAATTGCGAAACCAATGATTATGCAGAGAAAATCATTGGTGTTATGATGCGCGCCTGACTCCAGGCGCGGGCAATTGGACCCCGTTGGGACAAGCTGCCCGACCGAATGACACTCAGCGCCCAAGTCAGGGTCGCCAGCGGCAAGGTCGCGAGAAAAATGATCCCGAAATAGATCTGAAACTCGGTTGTCGGCTTCTTTGCCGATCGCGTCTCAGCCTGCATCGGAATGTCGATGGATTGGTCGCTCATGGCGCTCCTCCCTCGGTCAGCTCAAGGCCCGACAGGGCCTCGACAGTTTCGCGCACCACTCGTTCAGCCCCTTGCTCAAGGGCCGCCCGTTCAGCGGCGTCGCGTAATGTTTTTGCAGCGGAAATCCGTGTAAGCACCGGATGGGTTGCAACGATACGATCCAAGGCGGCCTGCGCATCTTCATCCCATGGGAAATCGCGCCTGAGTGTTGCGGGCGTCGCCGCGGCGCTGTCCATTTCCGACCCAAGCGGCAAAATGTGGAACAGCGCATCAAAGAGACCATTGCAGATCTCTTGCAGAAGATACGTCGCACCGGCGTAGCCCATGAACGGGGTTCCAGTGGCGCGGCGTATGGCAGCGCCGGGAAAACTTGCCGGAATGAACGCCGGCGATGGCCCATGCCCCGCCTTCTGTTCGGCCAGATACATTTTCTCGTTGATGGACCCCATCACCACCAATGGATGCGTTTCGCCAATGAGCCGACGCACATCGTCATTGTCAGTTTTCGCACCCGCACTGCGCGACACGGCAAAGGCACACGGGAAACCGAGATCCTCTTCCAGGTAAAGCCGGATCCCTCGCGTGTAGGTCTCGTTCGCAACAACACCGAACGATGCCGTCGCAAAGAAGTCTTGCGTGACCGACCGCCAGAGATCCCAAACCGGTTTGATGGTCGAATGCTTCTC
Organism: Boseongicola sp.; assembly: GCA_028818055.1. Lineage (GTDB taxonomy): Bacteria > Pseudomonadota > Alphaproteobacteria > Rhodobacterales > Rhodobacteraceae > JAPPOI01. The sequence continues at coordinate 14,496 of JAPPOI010000075.1, read as the reverse complement.
GCGCTCAATGAAAGGTTCGGGATCCAGACCGAGCATCTCGCCCAATGTGCGCAGGAATTTCGTGGTGGACTCGATGCCGATCGGAGCCTGTAAATATGGTTTGCCCAAAACCTCGGCCAACCCGCGGCCGAATTCGCGGTACATGCAAACGTTCACGTCGGCATTTACGAGGTTTCGCATCTCGGCCAAATGGGCACCAAGAGGCATCACCATATTCACTTCAGCGCCAATGCCTTCGACCAGACGCCTGATCTCGGCAAGGTCGCTGGGCATATTGAACGTGCCGTACATCGGCCCAAGAATATTGACGCGCGGAGCCGCGCCTTCGTCGCGTTTCTTTTCGGGCGGCATGCGCCCCTTGGTCATCCCGAACTCGGTAAAGACCCAAGTCATCGCACGATCTGCGGCTTCCCACTGATCTTCATCGATGGTTCGCGGCAAAAACCGTTGTATATTAGTGCCTTGAGGCGTGACACCGCCTCCGATCATTTCCGCGATCGACCCAGTGACAACCACCGCAGGCAGTGCCGGATCCAGGGTATTCCAAGCGCGCTTCATCGCACCTTCGGTGCCATCGCGACCCAATTCTTCCTCACCCAGACCTGTCACCACAATTGGCAACTCATGGGGCGGAAGACCGTCGGTGTAGTGAAGCACGGACGTTACCGGCAGGTTCTCGCACCCGACAGGTCCGTCGATCACAACTTGCAGGCCTTTGACGGCGCAAAAGGCGTACACTGCGCCCCAATAGCCCCCTGCCCTGTCGTGATCTTGAATCAGCATCAGATCATCTCCTGGGCTTTGGCCGCGCGAGCTTGTTTGTCGAGCTTCTTCTGATGCTGCGCGCGGAAATCGGGACGCAGATTTGGATCACCCTCCCAGACACCTGCTGTGTCTTCGGTTCCGACGCCTTCGAAGAACGACGTCATCTTGTTTAACCGGTCCTTGCCAGCAATCGCGGCGTTGATGACTTGCGCCAACGAGCCTGCGCCCGCAGGTCCCATCAGGGGGCGTGCCGAAATCAGATTGGTATAGTAAAGCCCCGGGATCCCATGCTCTTTCGCATGCTGAACGACCGGAGTCGTTCCGATGGCCAGGTCGGGTTGGACCCCCTCCATGGCCGCAAGATCATCCTCGAGGGAGGCACGAGCAACAACCTTACAGCCATGGGCTTCCAGCCAGTCACGGTCCCACTTTGACTGCTCGGTTGCGTGGCAAGCCGTACCGACATAAGGAACGTTCGCGCCTGACTCGATCAGCAGACGCGCGACCAGAAGTTCTGAACCCTCGTACCCGCTTAGCGTAATTGTCCCGTCGATGCGGGTTTCGCTCAGCGCAGCTTTTGTTGCTCCTACAAATGCATTCTGCGCAGTTGCTACTTTTTCAGCAGACAGCCCGAATGCATCACCTATTCCTGAAAGCCAGTGCGCAACACCGTCTGCTCCAACCGGAGCAGACCCAACAATTGGCCGACCGGCCTGATCAAACTCGCGCATTGCGGCCGAATAAAACGGATGAATCGCTGCGACAGCACCGCAGTCAAGAGCCGAATAAAGTTCACGCCATTCCCGACAAGGAACCACTGGACCAGCAGCAAGCCCCATCGGTGCCAGCATCTGCCCTATGATCATCGGATCAGCAGGAAACATTTCACCCAACATGGTGACGGTCGGCCGATCAGATTTTCCGCTGGCGGGCGCCTGAACCGGCCCGGCCTCGATTTCCTGGCGCGCGTAATTCAGCATCGCACCGGCCAGAACATCCTTGGCTTCGGCGTGGGTTGGAACGCCGAAACCCGGCACGTCGATGCCAACGATGCGCACACCGTTAATTTCATCGGGCAACAGCCTCAGTGGCACACCGCTTGCGGTGGGCACACACAGATTGGTGACGACAATGGCATCGTACCGATCGGGATCTGCCATTTTGTGAACGGCGTCGCGGATGTCTTCGAAAAGTTTTCCGGTGACAAGCGTCTCGGAATTGAAAGGCACGTAGCCAACAGATCTGCGCGCGCCGTAAAAGTGGCTGACAAAGGTCAAACCATATACGCAACATGCCGAGCCAGATAGAACCGTCCCGACGCGCCGCATCCGCAAACCCACACGCAAAGACCCAAATGCGGGACACATGGATTGCGGTTTGTCGTGCGGTCCTTGCGGATAATCCTTGGCGAACTGATCAAGCACGTCACTTTTGCCAGCAGCGCGTGCCGCCGCTTCGAGCTGATCTGCTCCGGCGTGACAGCCCAGGCCATCGGCCTGCAGGTGCTTCGGATCACCGTCCATCAGCACCGCCTCGGGTTTGGGTTTGCGCCTCAGGCATCGTCATAGATCACCTCAAGCGACACTTTTGGTTTCGCATTCGCGCCGCGCATGTCTTCATCGGTCGCGGGTTCAAGCACGACGCCTGCACCGGTGTCTGATCCATCAAACAATGCGAGCAAACCATCCTGATCCAATGGCTGCGGCCGAACCGGCGGCGCATCGGCGACGTTTTCTCCAAGCGCAGCAAAGAGATCGCCCCACTGGCTCTCTTTGGTGCCAACTATTTGATAGTTTGCCGATTTCTTGCGAAGATCATCGTCCTGCGGGATCGATGCCAGAATCGGGATATCTACGGCTTTCGCAAAAGCTTGCGCTTCTCCTGATCCATCATCTTTGTTGATAACCAGCCCAGCGACCCCAACGTTACCACCAAGCTTGCGGAAGTATTCGACTGCTGAACAAACATTGTTAGCAACATAGAGCGATTGCAGGTCATTCGATCCTACCAGGATTACTTTCTGCGCCATATCTCGCGCGATGGGCAGGCCGAAGCCGCCGCAGACCACATCACCCAGGAAGTCCAGAAGGACATAGTCAAAGTCCCAGTCGTGGAAGCCGAGTTTTTCGAGAAGTTCGAATCCATGAATGATGCCGCGTCCGCCGCATCCGCGACCAACTTCTGGTCCGCCCAATTCCATGGCGAAGACGCCGCCGCGCTTGAAACACACGTCGCCGATCTTCACTTCCTCGCCAGCCAATTTCTTCTTGGTCGAGGTTTCGATGATGGTCGGGCAGGCTTTGCCCCCAAAAAGCAAACTCGTCGTGTCGGATTTTGGATCGCACCCGATCAGCAACACACGCTTGCCTTGCTCGGCCATCATGTGGCTGAGGTTTGCCAAGGTGAATGATTTGCCAATGCCGCCTTTGCCGTAGATCGCGATGATCTGGGTTTTCTTCGTTGGCTCGGCCACCGGAATTTCATCCAACGGCTGCGCCGCTTCATCGCGCAGGCGATCATCGAAATCCCTCAGGTTTGGAACTTCGTCTTTCATTGCACGTCGCTCCAATCCAATATCATTTTCAGGCAGGCGGGATCATCGAATGCCTTGGGATAAGCAGTCGTTGCGTTCGCCGCAGTTTCGGTATGGGTGATCAATCCGCTTAAGCTGAGCGCGCCTGCGTCAACCAACTGGCGGGTCGCGACAAGATCATCAGGCGTCCATTCTGCCGCCACGCGCACCCGCGCTTCTTTCATGAACGCCGGAACAAAACCAAAGCTGATGTCGCCGGGGAAGAAACCCGCGAGAACGATTTCGCCACCTTTGGCGATCCGCCCCATCAACAAATTCAGGATGTCCGGCGCGCCGGACGCATCGTAGATGACTTTATAGTCCCGACGCTCATCAGCGTCTGGATCGACGACCTCGTATCCTTCTGCGCCAACGCGCCGCTCGGGGTCGACTTCCCAAACAACCGGCGCCGGAGCACCGGCGGCAATAGCAAGCCGCGCCAGCAACCGGCCAAGAACACCATGGCCGACAATGAGTTCAGGCATCGCTTTATCAAGCCCGGCCATTGAATGGCGGGCCGTGGCCGCCAATGCCAGCAACGCACCTTCGGCTCTCAGATCAGCGTCGATTTTTACCGCGCGAGAGGCGGCCGTTACCAATCGCTTGGTGGCACCGCCAAAAAGACCGCGCGCGTCATCGTAACAGTTCGCGCCGGGAACGAAGACCCGATCACCGGGCGCCAGGTTCGTTGCACGACCTGCGTCGACCACTTCGCCGGTTGCTTCGTATCCGGGGACAAGCGGGTATCCCATTCCGGGGAATGGTGGCATCCGCCCATCCCAGAACAGCTTCTCTGTTCCCGTTGAAATACCGGAGTAGGAGACATCGACGACAATGTCGTCATCACCCGGCGCGACAAGCTCAAGCTGATCAAGACTCAGCTTTTTCGGACCCGACAAGACGACGGCGGTCGCGTGCATAGTTATCTCCCTCGCCGGTGAGTGGTCTGCTTTTTGCGCAGACTCGTCTCCGGCATATTCCAAGTGTCAGTTTAACCTGACACAGCTAAGTGTCAAATCTTTTGGACATTTTTGGATGTCAGTTTTTGACGCCTGTCACGACAGATGTGACGAACGGACGTGTTGTTTTCACAGGGGAAACACGCGCAAAACCGGCTTTGCGCATAAGTGCTGCGATCTCATGGGCAGTTCGAGTACGTCCGGTTCCCATCGCCAATGTGTAAATCGCGAAATAGGCGTCGCCCGCTCGAGACGGGCGATTCGACCCTGCCATCGGCTCAGAAATGATCAGCCGACCGCCTACGGGCAGGACATTATATATAGTGTCAAGCAAAGCAGACACTGTTGTGTCTTCGTGATCGTAGAGAACGCGGACCAGCGAAATCGCATCTGCACCTTCAGGCAAGGGATCGTCACGAAATGAACCTGCGCGAACCGTCGCTCGGTTGTCTAGGCCTGCTTCTGCAAATCGCTTGTCCGCGGCCGGCGCGACTGCAGGCAGATCAAATAGTGTCCCGGTCAGATTTGGATGCGCTTCCAGTGCAGCTTCCAAAAAGGCGCCTGTACCACCACCCACGTCCATGATGTGACTGACAGCATCCAATGATACCACTGCCAAGGTTTCCTCGGCGACCAACGTCTGACTGTCTGACATCAACTTGGAATACCGAGTGGTCGTCTCAGGATCTGTCGCCGCTCCCGCGCCGAAGACATAAGGCCAAAACTCGGACAGCTCCGTGTCCGTCTCGCCTCGGAAAAACGCCACTGGATCGACAAGATCTCGATAAAGGACATCGTGGTGTTTGATCATCTCTGATAAACCCGGAACGCCGACAAGTGCCGCCCCTCGTGTCGTCAAGGTGATGACATCTCCGTCCTGACGAAGAAGCGATAGGGCAATCCCAGCATTCAACAGGACACGCAGCCGATCCTCTGGTACTCGGGTTCGGGATGACAGAGCACCAGCGCTGAGCGGCCGCTCGATCAGCATCTCCAAGATACCAAGCGCGACCATCGCTTGAAGGCATTGGCTGTGCACGAACCCGGCGACGAGATCGAAGATCGCTTCGCCCTCTCTCCGCGTGATGCCTTTGGTCAGCGGAAATCGAGCGGCCCACTTCTGAAATCCGCGCGAGGCCGTAAGCCGTACCAAACGCTGCCGCCAACTTTGTCGGGGTTTCTGAGGGACGGGATGCTGATCCGCCAGCGCCATACCCTATTCGCCCGGAATGCGCGGAGTCATGCCCCGATGACGTGCCGGTTCCGGAATTATCTTCTCGGCGGTAGCTTGAACCATTCGCGCAAGTGCTGCTTCCCCCGGACAGGATGGAATGGACGCAATTGCACCGGCGAGTATATCGCGAAGGCGCTGCGTTGCTCCATCAACACCAAATTCGGCCACGGCGTTGGGGCGGCCGTGCAAATCATCTTGGCCAGCAGGTTTGCCAAGACTGGCTTCGTCCATCAAAGCATCGCGCAGATCATCGGCAACTTGGAACGCCTCGCCGATTCTGGCCCCGAGTTCGACCCAAGGCTCGGCATCGTGCCCGGCAGCAATCGCACCCATCTCGGTGGCAGCGATGAAAAGCGCTCCGGTCTTCGCCATGTGATAGGCTGACAGATCAATCTTACTTTCGCTTTCCCAGCCCTGCCCCGCACAAATGCCAAGCGGCATTCCCGTGCGTTTTGCAAGGGTCAGCACCAACTCAAGCGCTTTCGACGGTTCTGCGCCTTCGGTTTTCGCAATCGCCTCAAAGGCAGCAATGATCAAACTATCGCCTGTCAGAACGGCCAGCGGTTCAGAATACGCGCGATGCACCGAAGGTTTCCCGCGGCGCATGTCCGCATTGTCGAAGCACGGCAGGTCATCATGTACCAACGATGCACAATGCATCAGCTCCAGCGCCGCAGCTGCCGCATCGGACAAGCGAGGGTTCGGATCACCACAGGCCAAAGCGACGCTTAATAGAATAGTGGGACGAATTCGGGCTCCGCCCGGAGTGACGGCATATTCAATAGCTGCGGCAAGCCGGTCTGGCGCAGGCGATCTTTGCGCTCGGCGGATTGTTTGGCCAACAGCCTGATCAATGCGCGCATTCAAACTCATGCAGTCACTCCCGCTGTGTCATTCATTAATGACATTATACAGTGTAAACTATACTGGACAGTCGAAGACATTGAGTCAACAATTGACGAATGGTGACTGCCCCACCTCATATCATTGTCGTCGGCGCCGGTATGGGCGGGCTCGCGACAGCCATTCGCCTTGGCTCCGCCGGCGCGCGCGTCACGGTGCTTGAAACCGCCGATGGCCCTGGTGGGAAAATGCGCACCTTGCCGTCTGCCGCCGGCCCCGTGGACGCCGGGCCAACCGTCGTCACGATGCGTCATCAGTTTGATGCCTTGTTCGAGCTGACCGGAAAACCCACTGAAAACTGGGTCCACTTTTCGCCGGAACCTTTGCTAGCACGCCATTGGTGGCCTGACGGCTCATCTCTCGACCTATTTGCGGATCAGGAAGCAAGTGTCGAAGCCATCAAGCGATTTGCGGGTTTACAGGAGGCCATGGCATTCCGGTCGTTCACGAAACGGGCAGCGCGGCTTTTCAAAGCGTTCGAGACGCCGATGATGGAGACGGCGAAACCTACTCTTTTCGGCATGTTTGCCACAACGGCACCAAACCCACGTCTGGCGCGCGAAATGTCGCCTCTTTCATCGTTGGCCAGCATGCTCAAACGGACCTTCAAGGACCCCAGGCTTCAGCAACTATTTGGTCGCTATGCGACATATGTAGGCGGACATCCGTTGCAAACTCCGGCCGTGCTTCAACTGATTTGGCACGCCGAGGCATCCGGCGTCTGGCGCGTTGAAGGGGGTATGTCGGCACTGGCAGACGCGTTGAAGCGCGCCGCGGAAAGTCTTGGTGTAGAATTTCGGTTCGCAACACCCGTCCGAAAAATTGAGACGCAAGCCGGGCACGTGAATGCCGTCCAGACAGCAAGTGGCGACCGCATTCTCGCAGACGCCGTTGTCTTTAACGGTGACCCTGCCGCATTGTTCGAAGGTCTTCTTGGTCCAACCGCTTCGCAAGCCGTCAGCCGCAAGAACATCTCGCCGCGCAGTTTATCGGCCCGAGTTTGGGCATTTGCTGCCGAGGCAAATGGTGCCGATCTTGCGCACCACAATGTTTTCTTTGGCCACGATCCAAGAACCGAATTTCGGCCGATCGCGCGCGGCCAACCGCCAGACGACCCAACACTCTATGTCTGTGCCCAGGATCGCGGCACAGGCCTGACGCCACCAACACTCGAACGATTTGAGATTATTGAAAACGCTGCGCCTTCGAGCGACGCAGACACCAAGGAGAAGGAAACATGTCGGACACGGGTATTCGATCTCCTCGCGGATCGTGGTTTGACTTTCTCTCCAAGACCAGACCTCGCGGCGCTGACAATTCCGGCGGACTTCCACGAACTATTCCCGGGAAGCCAGGGATCACTCTACGGGAAGAGTCCGAAGGGCATGATGGCGGCTTTCGACCGACCGACAGCACAATCCCGGGTGCCGGGGCTTTACTTGGCGGGGGGCGGAACGCACCCGGGCGCGGGGATTGCAATGGCAGCGCTCTCAGGCCGGCACGCGGCCGAGGCGATCGCGGAGGACCTTGCTTTACCGTCGCCGTCCCACCGAACGGCTACGCCTGGTGGTACATTGACGGCGTCTCCTATTGCGGGACTAAGGCCGTCTCGGTCATCGCCTTCATAGGTTCAGTATTTTCACCTTGGTATCGATGGTCTGGTCGCGCGCAGCCCGAAAACCATTGCTGCATAAATGTAGCAACATACGGGCGCGGCGGACGTTTCGCGATGACAGATCGAGGGGCTGGCGCGCTGAGACGAGACGATTCCAGCTTCACCGTTGGTCCATCTTCGCTGACGTGGGACGGCGATACGCTGGTCATCGACGTAAACGAGGTGTCGTCTCTTCCGCTCGTCAGCCGCATGCGGGGCCAAATCCGCGTAACCCCACACGGCATCACTGATGTTGAGCTTCCCCTTACATCTGATGGGACACACGTCTGGAGACCATTTGCACCAACGTCGGAAATCGAGGTCGATCTTGGATCAGGGTGGCAGTGGTCGGGTCACGGCTACTTCGATGCAAACTTTGGCACCCGCGCCTTGGAACAGGATTTCGACTATTGGACATGGGGTCGGTTTCCAGTGCCAGGTGGATCAGTTTGCTTTTACGACGCGCAAAGACGCGACGGTTCAAATCTTGCCACGGCATTCAGGTTTTCGGCTGACGGAGAAATTGAACCGTTTGCTGCGCCACCAAGCTCGACTGTGCGCCGGTCTCTTTGGGCAGTTCGCCGCGAAACCCGTGCCGACGCCGGTTATACGCCACGCCAGACCAAAGCGATGCTTGATGCGCCGTTCTACACGCGATCAGTTGTGCGAACAAAGATCAACGGCATCGAAACAGAAGGTGTTCATGAGGCTTTGGACCTGAACAGGTTCCGGGGGCCATGGCTAATGCCGATGCTTGCAGTGCGTGTTCCCAGGCGCAAGAACTGGAAATTCACCGATTAAGGCGCATCACGCTGTAGTTCAGCGCCGAAGCCACAGTGACCCACACCAGATACGGCACGAACAATAGGCCTGCGATCAGATCGAGCTGAAAGAACGCGACCATTGTTGCCGCCACTGCGGCCCAAAGGCAGAGAATGATGACCATGCCTGCGCCCATGCGATGCAATCCGAAAAACACAGGTGTCCAAAGCGTGTTCAGCGCAATTTGGAGCGCGAAGAAAGCCAGTGCATAGCCTGACCCTTCCAACACCGCGATGCGCGCCGCTGCAACCGCCATCGCAATGTAAAGAATGGTCCACGCGACCGGAAACAGCCATTTTGGTGGTGTCCAGCTGGGCTTCTCCAGATTTTCGTACCATTCGCCCGGGTCAAACATCGCGCCGGTCGCCGCCGCCGCGCAGCAGGCCGCAAAAAAGATGGCAAATAATCCAAAGTCCATGCGGACAGGTCTAAATCAGGCGCCGCGACTTTCCAAGCGCGCTGCGCGATCGCGCGCTTCCAGTTCTGCCAAGGCCGCAAGCAAGGCCCCGGCTCGGCCTTCACCCCACCTGCCCGATGCGGGCCGCGCTTGTGCCGCTGCCTCAACGAGGAACCTGCACTCCGACAGGGGCTTTGCGTGAAGCACCGCAGATTGCGGCATGATCGTACTGAAACCCGCTCGAGCGGCGGACAGCATCAACCAGCCAATCTTCTGCGATTTATAGGTACGAGCCCGGTAAGAGATCGTATCGTGGCCGTTCTTCCTGATGGCTCCACCGATCCCGGCGTAAACGTGCCGCGCCGCGAAAATGCCGGGGCGCGACGACAAGGGCAGTGCCGTAATCCCGGCCTCGGCCCGGAAGTACAGACGGTTCGCTTCGGCCAGCAAACGCCGCACCATTTCGCGAACACGTACATCCGGGATCGGATCGGCAAGGAAAGCTTCCGGATCCAAGTCCACTCCATGCATCCAGTCCAGCGGCAGATATATCCGTCCTGCCCGCGCGTCTTCGCCAACATCACGTGATATGTTGGTCAATTGCATTGCGACGCCAAGGTCGCAGGCTCGCGCCAGCGCATCAGCATCGCGGACACCCATCAGAACGCACATCATTGCGCCGACGGCGGCGGCGACACGCGCCGAATAATCGAAGACGCCTGACAGCGTGTCGTACCGGCGCTCCATGGCGTCCCAAGCCAACCCTTCCAGCAAGGCGTCGGGTAATGCTTTGGGTATCTCGAACTGTTCAACCACAGCTGCAAACGCCCGGTCGGCCGCCGCATCCCGCGGCGCGCCAGCATAGATCAGGTCAAGACGATCACGCAGGCGCAGAACCGCATCGATCTTTTCTTCATGCAGATCGACGGCGTCGTCAGCCAGCCGGCAAAAGGCATAAAGCGCCAAGGCCGGATCGCGGACATGCGGGGGCAAAAGCTTTGACGCCGCATAAAACGACAGGGATCCATGTCGGATTGCATCGCGGCAAACGTGAAGATCGGTTGGATTGATCATTCCGCTGCCACCTTCAGGTCGGGGACATATGGTGCGTCTGGCACCAGTTGCGACAGCACATCCGCAGATGCCACAACACCCGGCAACCCAGCACCTGGATGCGTACCCGCACCCGCCAAGAACAGACCGTCTGCTTCCTCGCTGATGTTATGAGGACGAAACCAAGCCGACTGAAGAATTCGGGGCTCGATCGAAAACCCACATCCCAGAGGCGAAAGGTACCTGTCGCGAAACGTATTGGGCGTAAACACCTCGGACACCGTCAAATGGTCGCCAAGTCCGGGCAACAGCTGATCTTCCAGGACCCTCTGGACCTTCAACCGATATGTCTCGGCCATAGCGGTCCAGTCCACAACATCACGGTGGCCCAAATGCGGTACAGGCGACAAGGCATAGAAAGTGTCGTCGCCCGGTGGGGCAACTCCCGGGTCGGTGACAGACGGGCGATGAACGTAAAGGCTCATATCATCGGCCAAATGCCCACGACTGAAGATGTCTTTCAAAAGTCCTTCATACCGCGGTCCGGACAGGATTGTGTGATGTCCAACATCAGCCCATTTGGTGCGGGTCCCCTTCGTCCCGAAATACCAGACGAACAAACCCATCGACCAACGTGATCGCTGAAGCTTCTTCTGCGTCCATCTGCGTTTTGGGCGATCGCGCATCAAGTGCCCGTACGTGTGGCCGGGGTCAGCATTTGAAACCACAAGCGGTGCGGCCAGAGCTTCCCCGGTATCAAGTATGACCCCTGCGGCCTTGTCGCCCTCGAAGGTGATACGGTCCGCCGTCGCGCCAAATCTGAGCTCGCCACCCTGGCTCTCGATGGCGGATTGCATGGCACGCGCAATAGCGGCCACGCCGCCTATTGAATAATGTACGCCCTGATCTTTCTCGAGATGGCTGACGAGCGCATACATCGACGTGACATTCCGTGGATCGCCGCCAATGAACAGGGGATGGAAACTCAATGCCATTCTCAGCCGCTCGTCTTTGACGTATCGGCGCGCCATTCCCAAAATCGATCGGTCGGCGCGTAGCAACGCAAACTCAGGCAGAACTTTGATCGTCTCCCACGCGCGATGCATCGGCTTCGCGACCATGCCTTCGTAACCGACGACATATCTTCGCTTCGCCGCTTCAAGGAATTTCAGGTATCCGCGTTCATCGTCCGGCGACAGACGCCGTACCTCCGCGCGCATCGCCTCGGTTGATTGGCGTGCAGTGAAGGTCGAGCCGTCGGTCCAGCGGATCTGATAAAACGGATCCATGGGGCGCAGGTCGACATCATTGTCGAAGTTCCGACCGCAAGCGGCCCAAAGATCGCGGAAGACCTGCGGAGCGGTCACGATTGTCGGCCCAAGATCAAAGCGGTGTCCATCCTTGGTGATCGACGTCCCGCGACCGCCCGGTTCGTTCAACCGATCCAGTACCGTTACACGCCATCCCTTGGCACCAAGACGCATCGCAGACGCGAGCCCGCCCAAACCGGCGCCAATTACGATGGCACGGTTCTGATGATATCGTCCAACACGTGACATGAGTTCAGCTTACACTGTCTAGTTTGATTTACAATTAGAGACAGCATTTTGAAACGATTGCACGAAAATCCTTCATTTTCTCAGAAAAGCGTGTCAGACTTTGTTGACATCGCGTTTGTGGAGACCTGCGGTGCAGACCGTATCGATCAGTTTCTTCCGATTCCCGTCTTGGCGGGCTCGGCTTTGGGTTCTGGGCCAGATGGGCGCTGGCCAATTGGCGTTTCGGGCCATGCCCGAAGCACGCTTTTGGAAGCTGTGTGGCTCGGGCACGGGGGAAGGATTCACTCCGGTTCCAAACACATCGGTATGGGCGATTCTGACGGTCTGGGATGATGAGGTGACAGCAAGACGGATGGTTGGTTCCGCCAAGATCTTTAAGAAATGGCGGGCGAAATCGTCCGAAAACTATACAGTTTTCCTGACTCCAACCTCGGTTCGTGGCGAATGGTCCGGCAAAGTTCCGTTTGCTGCTGAAACGCCCACGAAGAACTCTCCGCTTGCCGCGCTAACCAGAGCAACAATCAAGCCACGCACGTTGCGCCATTTTTGGCGACGGGAACCTGACATTTCAGCCGCAATCGGCTCTGACCCGAATGTTCTTTTCAAGATTGGCATCGGTGAAGTGCCTTGGCTTCATCAGGTCACCTTCTCCATTTGGCCAGATGCCGAATCGATGGCGGCTTTCGCCAGAAGCCCTGATGGCCCGCACGCAAAAGCGATCAAAGCTGTGCGCGACGGCGGTTGGTTCAAAGAAGAATTGTACGCGCGATTTGCCGTAACGCACGCGACCGGAACCTGGGAAGGTCGCGATCCGCTTGCACAACCAGAAAGGTCTGCCGCATGACACAGCCCTATCCGTTTTCCGCGATTGTCGGACAGGACGACATGCGTCTTGCAATGATCCTGACGGCCATAGACCCCGGCATCGGTGGCGTTCTGGTGTTTGGTGATCGTGGAACCGGCAAATCGACCGCCGTACGCGGTCTGGCGGCCTTGTTGCCGTCGATTGAACGCGTCGAAAGCTGCCCGACAAATGCAGAAACATTGGACGACTGCCCAGATTGGGCAGAGTTGGGATCAACGAAGATCGTGAAAACATCGACACCGGTGGTCGACCTGCCCCTTGGCGTGACAGAAGATCGAGTTCTTGGAGCGCTCGACATAGAACGCGCCCTCACACGTGGAGAAAAAGCCTTCCAACCCGGCCTCCTGGCCGCGGCCAACCGTGGTTACCTGTACATCGACGAGGTCAACCTGCTGGAAGATCACATCGTCGATCTACTTCTTGACGTTGCTCAGTCCGGAGAAAACGTGATCGAGCGCGAAGGCCTGTCCATTCGCCACGCGGCCAAATTTGTACTGATCGGATCGGGTAACCCAGAAGAAGGCGATCTACGTCCGCAACTTCTCGATCGATTTGGCCTGTCGGTCGAGGTCACAACTCCACGCGATATCGATGACCGCGTCGAGGTCGTAAAGCGCCGCCAGTCTTTCGAAACAGATCATGCGGCGTTCATGAAGCGTTGGCGGGCAGCAGACACCCGCATCCGCAAGAAGATATTGGCCGCTCGAAATCGGTTATCGGAAACAGCCACACCGGATGCAACATTGCGAGATGCGTCAGGACTGTGCATTGCGCTTGGCTCAGATGGATTACGAGGTGAGCTTGTTCTTCTACGGGCGGCCCGCGCGCTTGCCGCATACGAAGGTGCGGTCGAAGTATCCCAAGGCCACCTGCGCAGGTTGGCCACAATGGTCCTGTCGCACCGTCTGCGCCGCGATCCATTGGACGAAGCCGGTTCCGGCGTACGGATCGCCCGGGCAATGGCAGAGCACTTCGGTCCCACACTCGCCGCAGCGGAATGAGTGACGTTGGCCTGATCTCGGCCCTTCTTGCCGTTGATCCCAACGGTTTGGGTGGAGTCTGGGTTCGCGCACGACATGGCGCTGCACGCGACGCGGTAATCAAAGTACTGAAACATGCTCGCGTATCCCATACAGACGTCCGTCACGGGCATGATGACGTTGCCCTCTTCGGAGGCACAGACATGGCAGCGAGCCTCGCCGCCGGTCGTGTCATAGTCCGAACCGGGATGGCTCAGATGGACGGGTTTCTCTGGCTGCACCAGTCAGAAAGGCTGGAGACTGAAAGGGCTGCCAGGCTTGCCGGACAATTGGATCAACAAGCCGACAATGCCGTAATTCTCTTGGACGAAGGGACCGAAGACGATCAGTTGCCACCGTCATCTTTACGTGAGCGATTGGCATTCTTCCTCAACGATAGCGGGGCCGAATTCTTTGTTCCCCGGGTCCCTGTCGACGAAGCACGCCGCGTCCTCCCTTCTGTCAAACTTGGCGAACCAGCCATGGCTAGTTTCGCCGTCAGCGCCGCCCGACTGGGAATTCCAGGCCTGCGCCCTGTTCTATTTGCGGCACAGGCCAGCCGTGCGTTGGCCGCATTGAACGGTCGCACAAACGTCACCGAAGAAGACATTCAAACAGCCGCTCGGCTGGTTTTTGGACATCGAACTGCCGTGCACCCAGAAGACAGCATGAATGATCTTCCCCCGCCGCCTCA